>CADATR010000032.1 GCA_902790885.1 uncultured Eubacteriales bacterium | reverse complement strand
TCTATCATCTCGATGGTATCGCCTGCCTTTACAGTGCCGCCCTCGATCACCACGGCGAACACGCCTTCTCTCGGCATGATGCAGTCGCCTACCTGATGATAGATAGCGCAGTGCGAATGGCACTCCTTGCCGATCTGCGTCATCTCGAGCAGAGCATCGCCTATCCTGAACCTGGTGCCTACAGGCAGTGCGCGGAAGTCAAAGCCCTCGGCAACTATGTTTTCACCGAACGCCCCGAACTCCACATCGGCGCCCCTTTCGCGGAACTCCTCTATCTTTCCGAGGGAAAGCAGGCTAACCTGCCTGTGCCATTTGCCGGCGTGAGCATCGCCCTCAATGCCCCATTCAGGCACCAGCTTTATCGACGGCACCTCAGTTTTCTGAGTTCCCTTCTTTTCACTTATGCATACGGCAACTACGCGGCCGGTATCTCCCATTCTCTTATCCTCCTATCTGTGACATCAGCCGGTGCTCGGCGTGAGCGTCAGCTGTCTGATCCATGTTATCGAAGCAATGCGCTTCGGGTTTTTTAAGTATGGCCTCACGCAGGGCCTCACGGAGCTCATCATCCGTTCCTTTAAGGAACGGAACGAGATCTGTACCTGTGTCATAGGAAAGACACGGCTTGAGCTGTCCCTGAGAAGTAAGCCTCACCCTGTTGCACAGATCGCAGAACTTGCCGTGCATGGCGCTTATGAAGCCTATGTCTCCCTTGAGGCTTTCGCTTTTGTAGTATACCGCCGGGCCGTTGCCTCGGGTCTGCGGATCGGGTTCAAGATCGGGCCACCTTTCCATGAGCATTCTGAGTATGTCCGGATTCGCCATTCCCATTTCTGCGCTTGCGGCTCCGACAGGCATCAGCTCGATGAAACGGACATCCACGTTATATTTTTCAGCAAGTCCGGCAAGGTCTGTCAGCTCGTCCTCGTTGAAACCCCTCTGCGGCAGCACGTTGATCTTTGTTTTTATTCCTGATTCTGCAGCGAGCTCCATTCCGTGCAGGGTCTTCTCAAGCTTTCCTCTTCCGGTTATACATTCAAACTTTTCAGGATCAAGAGTATCCAGGCTTATGTTTATTCCGTCGATCCCTATATCCTTAAGCTCATCTATATAGTTTTCAAGCTGCTGTCCGTTCGTAGTGACAGTGACCTCATCTATCCCATCCAGAGCCTTGATGCTCCTCATAAGCCCGGTGCATCCAAGCCTTACGAACGGCTCGCCGCCCGTGATCTTTATTCGGCTTATCCCGAGCCCTGCCGCAGCTCTGCATATGCGGACGATCTCCTCGTAAGTCAGTATATGACTCATCGGGACTTTATCGCATCCGTCAGGCATGCAGTACCTGCACCTTAGGTCGCATCTGTCGGTTATTGAGACGCGCATGTATTCTATTTTCCGTCCAAAATTGTCAACCATATCTGGATTTTACCACTTTTTATATTATAGCTTACCCATAAAAAGAAATTAATATATTCCTTTTTGTAATAAGCACTAAAAAGCTGCGCATGCAGCACAGCCTAAATGTCAGAATCTGAAGTCTCCGCTTTTTCCTCCCGTCTTCGAAACAAGGTGTATATCGCTTATGACCATTCTCTTGTCGATGGCCTTGCACATGTCATATACGGTAAGTAGTGCCGTGCTCACACCTGTGAGAGCCTCCATTTCGACTCCGGTCTTCCCGTCCGTAACAGCTGTGCAGAATGCAGTTATGGTGCAGGCCTCTTCATCCGTTTCAAAGCGGATCTCCGCGTTGGTAAGACTCAGAGGATGGCACATAGGGATGAGGTCGGAAGTCCGCTTTGTACCCATGATCCCGGCAGTCTGCGCTACAGTAAAGACGTCGCCCTTTTTCACTTTTCTCCCAAGCACGGCATCCATGACTTCCCGGCTGACAGAGATCGTCCCCTGTGCAGTCGCGCTCCTTCTTGTGACGTCCTTATCCGAAACGTCGACCATGCGGGCATTGCCATTTTCATCAAAATGCGTGAATTCGCTCATGTTCAGTCCCTCTTTTCAAGTATTTCCGTTATGCGCCTTCTGCAGCGGCTGCCCTGGCATCTGCCGAAGCCCGCTCCCGTGCGTCTCTTTACGGATTCAAAGTCGTGTGCACCTCTATTTATCGCCTCAAGCACTTCGGCCTTTGTGACATCCATGCACGCGCATACCACCTCACCGTAGTTCCTGTCGTTATCGATAAGCGCTGCGCGTTCCTCTTCACTCAGATCGCGTGCTCTTATTATACCCCTTCTGTGCGGATCAAAGTCAGGATTTTGCGTCGTCCTGCCCGCGTAAGAAGCCGCCTTGTCTGCGACCAGTTCTCCAAGTTTATTCGAGAATGTCAGTCCCGGTGTCTTTATCCCTATGAGGCTTATAAGCCCTTCTTCTTCGAGTATCTGAAGTTCCTTTATACTGTCGTCTTTTTTTACTATGCCCCCGTCCTGTGCTGAAACATAGTAAGGATCGGGTCTGAGAGAACCGAAGGTCCTGATCTGCAGCGACAGGTCTATGCCCGGAGCGACCTCCCGGCAGAGCTCCTCAAGCTGCTTCAGTCCGCCGCGGTCCGTTCTCATGTCTTTTGCTTCGGTTTCTTCTGCCGATGCGTCACGCCGCGTAGGTCCGGCAAGCAGATTCCCGTCAACAGTCGGAACTATGGTAAGTCCCTTGCCGTCCTCTCCTTCATGGAAGATTATATGATTCACGAAAACTCCTGCTGCCCTGTCCAGAACGATGTAGTCCGCAGCGGCCGGATACAGCCTTATGAGCGGTTTTTCCGTCATCTCTCTGACGGCGTCAGACGAAAGACCCGCCGCATTGACCACAGCCTTTGCGGAATAGATCCCGTTCTCCGTTTCGACCGTAAAACCGCTTTCCCCTCGCCGGATTCCGGTGACGGCAGCTCCGAAAACAAAGCGCGCTCCGTTGTCTCTTGCGTTCTCGAACGCGGCTATGCAAAGCTCCCACGGGTCAACAGTGCCTGTGGACGGCGAAAGCAGAGCGGAGCTTATTCCCTTCGCGAGTGAGGGCTCCATCTCTTCTGCCTCCGCTCCGCTGAGCAGCCTGAGGCCCCTGACACCTCCACTTATGCCGTCGCTGTATTTTCTTCTGATGACTTTGTCTGCTTTAGGACCATAGCTCACCATCAGCGAGCCCGGTCTGCTGAAAGGCACATCGAGTTCTTCGCAGAGACGGTCAAACTCTTCATTTGCCTGTACGCAGAGTTTCTGCTTCTCTGTCCCGGGCTTATTGTCGTAGCCCGCGTAGATGATGCCCGTGTTCGCCTTGGAAATACCGCGGCACACGTCATCTTCCATCTCCAGCACTGTCACATCGATGTCATATCTTTTCAGGTTTCTGGCAGTGAAGCAGCCGAGAAGACCGGCGCCTATTATCAGCACATCCGTATTTATCAAGCCGTTCTTCCCTTGTTTCATTTCCCTGCCCTCTGCATATCTGCGTTCTTATTCCAACTGTAAATATAACCCCTTTGAAGATGCGCTTCAACAATGGTAACATTTTGTCATAAACAGGGAGGAGCGCATGGCGGATATACGGACTATCGACACTGAAATACTGGTCATAGGAAGCGGAGCGGCTGGAATGGCCGCTGCTTCTGCTGCCTCGGCCTGCGGCGTCTCAGTTACTCTCGCGGACGAGCGCGTCATCGCGGGCGGCATACTTCCGCAGTGCGTGCACAGCGGCTTCGGGCTCGGAAGATACGGAAAAGAGATGACAGGTCCTGAATATTCAGCTGAAGAGTTCAGCCGTTTATCGGATTCATCAGCGGTTTATCTTCCCGGGTGCCGCGTCCTCTCATTATCTGCAGACAAAACAGCTCTTGTTTCATCCGCAGACGGGCTGAGCAGAATAAGCTTCCTCGAATGCGTACTTGCGACAGGCTGCACTGAAAAGCCGCTCTGGTCCCTTCCGGTATCGGGGACCCGTCCGGAGGGCATATACACCGCCGGCGAGGCTCAGGAGATGGTCGAGCTCGGAGGCTGTGACATCGGAAGGCGCGTGTTCATACTCGGAAGCGGCGACATCGGGCAGATAATGGCAAGACGATTCGTTCAGCTCGGCAAGACTGTGGTATGCATGGCAGAGATAAGCGGTCATCTTGGCGGTCTTAAGCGCAACCAGGAGGAATGCGTAAAAGCCTTTGACATCCCCGTCTCGCTGAATTCGACCGTTACTGAGATACACGGGCATCCCCTGCTTGCGGGCGTTACCCTCCATCACTTCGATACTGGCGAAGACGAATACATCGAATGCGATACCCTTATTTCCGCGCTGGGACTCGAACCCGACAGAACCCTCGCGGAGGGGCTTAAAACTAAAGACGGCTATCCCGCATGGCTGCATTTCTGCGGCAACGCGGACTTTGTACACGAGATAGCGGACAGCGCGTCCGCGCAGGGTGAAAAACTGGGAAGAGAGACAGCGGAGCGCATCCGCGGAAAGAAAGGAGCATACTGATGTTCGAGCTAAGAGAAAGGCACAGCAGAAATATCCCGTCCCTGTCCATCGAAGAAATGGAAAAGCTTGCAGAAAGCCGGGTCCTGGTTGTGGGATGCGGCGGCCTCGGCGGTAATATCATAGAGCATCTTACAAGAGCCGGTGTCGGTTCACTCACAGTAGTTGACGGTGATGTCTTTGAGGAATCGAATCTCAACAGGCAGCTTCTCAGTACATCCGAAAACCTCGGGCAGAAAAAAGCCGCAGCGGCAGCTGAGCGCGTGAAATCGATCGATCCTTCCGTCAACGTGACAGCAGTCTGCAAATTCCTCACAAAAGAAAACGCACCCGCCCTTATGGCGGATGCGGATCTTATCGTTGACGCCCTGGATAATGCTGAGTCCAGACTCGTGCTCGAAGACGCAGCGGCTGAAGCCGGCCTTGCGATAGTGCACGGAGCCATCTGCGGCTGGGAGTTTCAGGCGATGGTGGTGCCTCCGGGATCGGGCTTTCTTCATCAGATATATACTGAGGATTACAAGCCATCATCAAAGACTTCGCTGCCTGTCACCCCCGCGTTCTGCGCTTCGGTCGAGTCAGCAGCCGCGATACAGTACCTGTGCGGCAGAGAGACCGCCCTTGAGGGCAATCTCCTGATAGGATCCCTTGCTGACATGAGTTTCGATATCATTCGCTTTTCAGATTAGAATAATCGATCAGCGACTGTCTGAAAGCGCCTCCCAGAACGGAGAGGTGCTTTTCTCTTTTAAAGCAGACTTTCATCTGCCTCGAAAACCTTTCATCCGTCAGATGCAGCAGCTTGATGCGGCTGTCATTGCGGTAGATCTCGGCGCTTCCCTCCGGCACGAAACCGCACGCGATGCCGCTCGATATCATCCTTCTGTGAAGATCCCTCGAATCCACGAAATTGACTGAACTCATTTTTATGGTCTGTGCAAGACACACGTGGTAAGGATATTCATACGCGAGCCTGTGCTTCAGGAACACCATCGGGAGCCCGTCCATCAGCTTTACCGGAAGTGAGACCCTTTCGGCCAGCGGATTGTCGTTTCTGACAGCAAACATGTACTTCTCGGTATAATAATCCTCCCCCTTGAACTTCCTGAACCTGAGCTCGTCAGGATAGATTATGAGGTCATATTTATTGATGTCGGGCAGCTCGTCGCCGTCCGGGATCGAATCGATGGAATATTCCACTTCGGGATAAGAGATCTTGAAATTCGCAAGGAAATTGAAGAGATGCCGGTCGGTCTCCTCAGCGCAGATACGGATGAGATTGTCATCTCCTCCCGACATGTGCCTGAGATCCTTTGAAACAGTCTCCGCCTCCTGGAGTATGCGGTCGCAGCTCTGCAGGAACCTCTTTCCGGCATCGTTAAGGACAAGCCTTTTGCCGTGTCTGTCAAAAAGCTTTACCCCGAGCTCCTCCTCAAGCGTAAAAATGTTCTTCGATATCGACGACTGCGATGTATGCATCAGTTCCGCCGCCTTGGACACATTCTCGAGCTTGGCAACTATTGCGAAATATCTCAGATTCTGAATGTTCATTGTACTTGAATTATAGAGTCCTCTTATTCCAAAAAGCAATATGGAACTCCATGTCCGATATTATTATGCGGAATATCTTTATATTAGAATGAACTTGTAGATATTGTTCTTTTATAAATCCATTTATAAAGGGAGGTGAAGGGCGCTTTTACGTGCCCGCGATATTATGAAACAGTTAGTGATAAAGCCGGAGAAATGCATCGGCTGCCGCACATGCGAGCTTGCGTGCTCATTCGGTCATTACGGGGAATTCAATCCTAAGTATGCCAATGTGCATGTGTTCGAGTATGAGAAGGCGGCTGTTGCCATTCCTATGATGTGCCTGCAGTGCGAGGAACCGTCCTGCATGAAGGTCTGCCCTGTAAAGGCCATCACCCGCAATGAACACAACGCGGTAGTCATCAATTACAGCAAATGTATCGGCTGCAAGATGTGCGAGAATGCCTGCCCTCTCGGCAACATTTCGTATCACCCTGCTCTCAGGAAGGTATTCAAGTGCGACCTCTGCGACGGTGATCCGAAGTGCGTAAAGTACTGTCCGGGTCATGCCCTCGAATTCGTCGACACTGACGCGATCCACGACAAGAGAGCTGCAGTAAGCGAAAAGTACAGAGATCTTATCGGGGAGGAGGCGTAACGATGAACAACGGATATGTAGGAACGATCATCCGTGTAAATCTGAGCACGGGCAGGATAGTCAAGGAGCCTCTCAACGATAAAAGCGCACATGATTTCGTAGGCGCGAGAGGTCTCGGAACAAAGTATTTCTGCGACGAATGCGATCCTAAGTGCGATGTCTTTGGTCCGGGCAACAACCTGATCTTCATGACAGGCCCTCTGACAGGAACATTCGCCACATCGGGCGGCAGATACAACGTAGTCTGCAAGTCCCCTCTCACCGGCACCATCGAAGCTTCGAACTCAGGCGGACACTTCGGTCCTGAGCTCAAGTATGCAGGATACGACGGTATCATCTTCGAAGGCATCTCAGAGAAGCCGGTATATCTGTATATCAATGACGACACAGTGGAGCTGCGCGACGCTTCAGCCATCTGGGGTTCAGACGTATTTGACGCCACCGACGCCCTCTACGCGGAGTGCGGAGAGAACTTCAGGATCGCCACCATTTCAAAGGCAGCTGAGGAAGGCGTTCTCTTTGCCGCCATCATGAATGATAAAAACCGCGCGGCAGGCCGCGGAGGCACAGGAGCTGTAATGGGCTCAAAGAAGCTCAAGGCGATAGCTGTAAAGGGAACAAAGTCCGTAAAAGTCGCCCACCCTGATGCTTTCTTCCAGGTATGCGCCGACGCGAGAGCAACACTTGCGGCACACCCTGTAACAGGAGCCGGACTCGGACAGCTGGGAACCATGATCCTCGTGAACATCGTAAACGGTGTTGGCGGACTCCCGGTCAATAACGGCCGCGACGGCGCCCTCTTCCCTCAGGCTGACGACATATCGGGCGAGACACTCGCTGCAAGACACCTTATCCGCAACAAGGGCTGCTTCGGCTGCTCCATCGGCTGCGGAAGACTCGTAGACATCGCCGAAGGAGCGTTCAAGTCCAGAGGCGAAGGCCCTGAGTATGAGGCCGGCTGGTCATTCGGCTCAGACTGCGGAGTCGAAGACCTCGGCGCAGTCTGCAAGGCAAACTTCCTCTGCAACCAGTACGGTCTCGACCCTATCACCATGGGAGCGACCATCGCGTGCGCGATGGAACTCTTCGAGATGGGCTGCATCAAGGAAGAAGAGATCGGATTCCCGCTGAGATTCGGTGATGCGCAGGCCATGGTAGATGCTACAGAGATGACATGCAAGGGCGAAGGCTTCGGAAAAATCATGGGGCTCGGTTCGTACCGCATGGCCGAAAAGTACGGACACCCTGAACTCTCGATGTCAGTCAAGAAGCAGGAGATGCCTGCATACGACGGACGTGCTATCCAGGGCATCGGTCTTGAGTATGCTACATCCAACAGAGGCGGCTGCCACGTAAGAGGATACATGATCTCGCCTGAGGTACTCGGTATCCCTAGCGCTATGGATCCGCTGGTAACTGAAGGCAAGGCTGCAACACTCAAGATCTTCCAGGATCTCACAGCACTCTGCGACTCAGCCGGGATCTGCCTGTTCACAACATTCGGACAGGGTCTGCCTGAGATAGCAGGCATGCTGAGAGAGGCCTGCGGCTGGGACGAAGAGTCCGATGAGGATATCCTCCTCAAGGGCGAGCGCATCTGGAACCTCGAGAAGAAATTCAACATAGTAGCAGGCGTAGAGAAGGATACCCTCCCTCCTCGTCTCCTAAGAGAAGAACTGAAGACCGGTCCTGCAAAGGGCAAGGTAAGCGAGCTTGAGACCATGCTCAAGGAATACTATGCAGTCCGCGGCTGGGATGCTGAAGGTATCCCTACCCCTGCGAAGGATGCAGAGCTGGGTCTTTAGCAGGTCACACGTTCCGCATCAATAATGAACTATTGCAAGTCCGGAGGCGGCAGATGCCGCTTCCGGATTTGGTGCATAACGGAGGAGGCTTGAATGACAGTAAAATTCTTCGCGTACTACCGCGATCCGGGCTTTGCCGGGTGTAAGGAGATGGAATGGCCTCAGCATGCGGACAGCGTCATAGGTCTTTGCAGGCAGATCGCTGAACGCTTCGGAGACAGGTTCCGGGCTGAGCTTCTGACTCTGGACGGAGACGGGATCTGCGACCGCTCGATCGTCATGGTCAACGGACGCCGCATAGACTTCATCGGCGGTCCTGAGGCTCCTCTCAAGGAAACTGATACCGTACTTATATTCCCTGTCGTCGCAGGGGGTTAAACAGAAAGGCTGGTACAGAAAATTGCCTGTTAACACAGAAAAGATAAATGAGATACTGAAGTCCTACCCTGCTGACCAGCACTACAGCCTGGCTATAATGCAGGACCTTCAGCATGAATTTCAATATATCCCGAGAGAAGGCCTTGAGGCGCTTGCTGATTATCTGAGTGTGCCGCTTTCGACGCTCTACTCGATGGCGACCTTCTATAAGGCTCTTTCTCTCAAGCCAAAGGGAAAGCATATAATCAAGCTTTGTGACGGCACGGCCTGCCACATCAGGGGTTCAATGACTCTGGTGGAAGGCATCACGCGCGCGCTGGGCATTTCTGACGGCGAGACCACTGAAGACGGTCTCTTCAGCCTCGAACTCGTAAACTGCCTGGGATCGTGCGCTCTAGCGCCTGTCATGGTAGTCGATGAGACTTACTACGGCAAGATGACCATGGAAAAGCTTCCGGCCATCCTTGACTCCTACAGGAAGGAGGATCAGGCATGAAGACTATTCGCATATGCTGCGGCACGGGCTGCCTTGCCAACGGCAGCGCAAAGGTCGCGGAGGAATTCGAGAGGCTCACTGCCGGAGCTGAGGGCGTGAAGGTGGAGTGCGAGATAAAGCGCACCGGCTGCAACGGTTTCTGCGAGAACGGCCCTCTCGTTACAATCCTCCCTGATGAGATCTCCTACTATCACGTAAAGGTATCCGATGTAAAGGATATCCTTGAGAAGACCATCGAAAACGGAGAGCTCGTAGAGAAGCTGCTCTATAAGAACGACAAGGGCGAGTATGTAAAGAGCCAGGACGAGAACCCGTTCTACGCTCCTCAGATGAAGATAGCTCTCCGGAATATCGGAAAGATCTCCCCTGCCCATATCGAAGATTACATCGCGTCGGGCGGCTATGAAGGTCTTAAGAAGGCTCTTGGCATGACGCCTGAAGAGATAATCGACGAGATAGATGCTTCGGGCCTCAGAGGCCGCGGAGGCGCGGGCTTCCCTACAGGACGCAAGTGGCGCACTGCGCTCGGATACGATAATTTCCCTAAGTATGTAGCCTGCAACGGCGACGAGGGAGACCCGGGCGCGTTCATGGACAGATCCATACTCGAGGGAGACCCTCACAGTGTCATAGAGGGCCTCGCCATATGCGCTCTGGCGATCGGAGCCGAGAAGGGTTACCTGTATATCCGTGATGAGTACAACCTGGCGGTAAAGAACGTGCGCAAGGCTCTCGCGGATGCTGAAGCTGCCGGATTCATCGGCGATGACATCTGCGGAAGCGGAAGAAAGCTGCATCTCGAAGTGGTCCGCGGCGGAGGAGCTTTCGTCTGCGGCGAGTCCACCGCTCTGATGCAGTCGGTCGAGGGCAAGGTAGGAGAACCCCGCGCAAAGTACATTAGGTCCGTACAGAGAGGTCTGTGGAACCAGCCTACCGTTCTCAACAACGTTGAGACTCTGGCCAATGTTCCGTATATACTCAGCCACGGCGGAGCGGATTTCGCTTCAGTCGGAACGGAAAAGAGCAAGGGCACCAAGGTATTCGCCCTCGTAGGAAAGGTCAAGAGAACAGGCCTTGTGGAAGTCCCTATGGGCACCACACTCCGCGAGCTTATCTTTGACATCGGCGGCGGCATCAAGGGTGACAGGCCTTTCAAGGCCGTACAGACCGGCGGGCCGTCGGGCGGATGCATTCCTGAATCGATGCTCGACCTCCCTGTCGACTTTGACACGCTGAAGGAATACGGCGCGATGATGGGATCGGGCGGAATGATAGTAATGGACGACAGAAGCTGCATGGTAGATGTAGCCAGATACTACGTCAACTTCCTCTGCGGCGAGTCCTGCGGAAAGTGCACGCCATGCCGCGAGGGGCTCAAACAGATGCTTCAGATACTTACCGACATCTGCGAGGGACGCGGCAGCATGGAAGACCTCGACCTTCTCGAGGCACTCGGCGAGACAATGATAGACTGCTCTCTCTGCGCACTCGGAAAGTCGGCGCCGAATCCGGTGCTCACCACCCTGAAGTACTTCAGGGACGAATATGAAGCGCATATCCTTGAGCACAGATGTCCTGCGGGAGTCTGCAAGGAGCTGACTACTTTCAGAATCGATCCTGAGGCCTGCAGAGGCTGCACATCGTGCGCGAGAGCCTGCCCTGCCGGAGCCATCTCCGGTGAGGTCAGAAAGGCTCACAGCATCGATGTCAACAAGTGCATCGCCTGCGGAAGCTGCCGCGAGACATGCAGATTCGACGCAGTACGTACAGAAGGGAGGGCCGCGAAATGATCATAAAAATAGACGGAAAGGAATGCAGCTGCGAAAAAGGCGAATTCCTGCTGAAAATCGCGCGCAGAAACGGCATCACCATCCCCACCCTCTGTCAGCATGACTCTATCGAAGAAGGCATGGGCGCGTGCAGGCTCTGCATAGTCGAGATAACTGACCGCGGACGCAAGAGCGTTGTCGTGTCATGCGTTTATCCTGTGAACAGTGAGATAGAGGTGGAGACAAACAGCGAGCGCATAAAGCGCGAACGTGCCATGATACTCACACTTCTTGCGAAGCGCGCTCCTGAGAGTCCTGAGATCGCGAGGATGTGCAAATACTACAAGGCGCCCGAGATCGACAGGTTCCTCAAGGTGGACGGCGAAAAGTGCGTCATGTGCGGACTCTGCGCAAAGGTATGCGGCGCCCTTTCGGTAGGAGCCATCTCCACGGTCAACAGAGGCATCACCAAGGCGATCTCTACGCCTTATGGCGATCCGAGCAGCGTCTGCATAGGCTGCGGAGCGTGCGCGAAAGTGTGCCCTACTAACGCGATAGAGATGACGGAAGATTTCAATACAAGGACCATCTGGGGAAAGACCTTCGACCTCGTCCACTGCGAACGCTGCGGTGAAGTCATCGGCACCCCTGAACAGATAGCCGAGGCAGCGAAGAGAAGCGGCAACGAGCCTGACTGCCTCTGCGATACATGCCGCAAGGAGCGCATGGCCAGGGTAATGGCCTCGGCCTTCGGCTACGAGGCGCTGTAGGATGCGCTGCTGGGCAGCAGCTTAGTGATACAGTCAAAAGACAAGAGCAGGCCGGGGATATCCCCGGCCTGTTTCCTTATCTGCTTATCTCTGATAAGTATGCTTTCTATCCGCCCGCAGTCATGAAGCTGAGGTAAAACCTGTGGTACAGCTCGTCCGCGTCTTCACCTTCTATGATGATGCGTGTCTGAGGTATACTCATCGAGGACAGCTGTCTCTCCGGCATGGCGATCACGGTGACGCCGTCACAGTCCTCACCGAAAAAAGCACTCACACGCTCTGTGTCTACCGCCCAGATCTCATCATACATGGGTACGCTCCTCAGGCTCTTCCCTAGCCGCCGGAGACGAATGAGAAGAATCCCACTACATCGCCGTCGTGAAGCTCGCGTCCGAGCTTTGTCCGTTCACCGTTGACACTTACCAGAAGCAGCCCGGCTTTCACCGGGCTGCATTTTATTATTCTGAGAACGTCCCTTACAGTGCTGCCCTCGGGGAGCTCCATCCATGATTTTCTGTCAAGAGCGCTCCTGTCGCAGCCTGCAGGCGGCAGTACCTTAACCCTCATACGGTATCTCCATGTGTATGCATTCCATAGGGCAGCTCTTTGCGCAGAGACCGCAGCCAATGCATCTTTTGTTTACAAGCTCCGGGAAGAGATTCCTGTACCTTCCGGTCTTGCCCTTCCGCGTCAGATCGAGTGCTCCTACAGGGCAGGCCTGAACGCATATGCTGCAGCTGACGCAGTAATCGTATTTAAAAGCAGGTGTTTTTTTGAATGCCATGTCACACCTCCATCAGACTGTTTATCCCGAGCGACTCGATGGTCTCAGGGAGCGGATGCCCGGTCTTTTCGTCCCAGCCGAAGGCCTTCCAGTGCATGGCTACCTGCTCTTCATTTTTGAGAGTCACGCCTTTCAGAGGGCCTGTCTTAAGAGGAGGCATTCCCTGCATGCGCTTTGGCAGTTTCACCTTTGACGGTTCATATCCGTGCTTTACGTTGAACATCTGCCTTATAGTCTGTATCCTGGCGCCGATCTCCATATAGTGGTCGCCGTCATAGTCCCAGCCGGCGGCAGCGTTTATGTACTCTATAGCCTTATACATGTGTACGCCCATCATCTCGGCGTAATAGCAGCTTCCGATGCCGTCCATCAGCATCGAGTAGCAGGCATTCGCCTTTGAAATAAGGGCCATCTCCTCAGTCGCCTCAAGGTCGTTCTTCTTAGGATGTATCGTCGCAGGAGGAGCCCAGCTGCATATGTCGCAGAGAGACATCGCTCCGTACTGTATCGCCATTCCTATGGTGTGCTTGCCCGGAGCAGGCTCAGCTACCATGTGGATGCCGAGCTGCGGGTCGTTTCTGGTATCGTGCATGCCCGGCTCCTGGCCTCCCACATGCATCGCGTATTCCTTTCCGCCGTACTTCTCCGAAGCCCTCTTCACACCGTCGGCAAGATCGTTTCCGAAGCCTTCCCTTGCTATCATCTTCTTTATGAGCTCTATCTCGGCCTCGTAATTGCCCCATGTGAGTTCAAGGCCGTCAGTCTGCTCCTTTGTGAGTATGCCGTTCTCGTAGCACTCGATTGCCCAGGCGACGGTGTTGCCCGCGGATATGGAATCCATGCCTGCGCGGTTCAGAAGCTCATTCATGTACAGAACGGAACCGAGGTCCCTGTTGACGCAGAGCGGTCCGAATGCCTCAAGAGTCTCATACTCAGGCTTATGCGTCTCATAGAACTCACTGTAGTCTATGCCGCTTATATCGAGTCTGCCTCCGCAGCCCAGCGGGCACGAATAGCAGTGGTACTTCGCTTCCTCGATCTTATTGATCTTTTCAGGGCTGTAAGCCAGAGCCATGCCTACACCGCCGACCTCCTTAGGGCCTGCACTCCAGTTCTTGAGCGGCCCGTCTCCGCTGGTGACAGCCATCGGAGTGTTCGAAGGAGTTCCCCAGTGTTTGAACAGCATAGGTGTCAGCGCTCCGTCGAGAGGTATCGACGGGCCTGCGCCCATGGCCATGCCGCCGAATGCAAGCGAACCGCCGAGCCCCTTAGGGACTTTTATCTTATGAATCTTGCGGCCCAGTTCTTTCGAAAGTGCCTTTACAGCCTCAGGGTCTGCACAAGGCATAGGCCTGCTTCCGGCAAGCACCACAGCCTTGAGCTTCTTGCTGCCCATTACGGCACCGACTCCGCTTCTGCCGGCGATACGTCCGCCCTCATTGCAGATACCGGATATCAGCGAAAGGTTCTCGCCTGCCTGGCCGATGACCGCAACGCGTGCTTTTTTGCCTCCGACATTGTCTTCGAGCAGTTTATTTTCAGCCTCAACAGCGTCAAGGCCCCAGTAAGCCGAAGCATCACGGATCTCCGCGCCCTTGTTGTCGCAGTACAGGTATACCGGTTTCTCGGAAATACCCGAGAAAAAGATTGCGTCATATCCGCACTGCTTTATTGCAGGTGAAAATACTCCG
>CADATR010000031.1 GCA_902790885.1 uncultured Eubacteriales bacterium | reverse complement strand
CCGTACTGCTCGTCTTCAGCCTTGTGTTTGATAAAGCCCGCATAGGGCTTGGAACGCTTATCAATCTGTTTTTGCTTGGCTACATAGTACAGTTTGGCGTTGACATCTTAGCCGCAGCAATCCCCGGACCATCACTTGCGGTCAGGATCGCATACCTTCTGATAGGTGTGCTTATAGCATGCATAGCAGCGTCGATGTATTTTACCGCAAATATGGGTGTTTCGACTTACGATGCCATAGCTCTGATAATAACAGAGACATGGCACAAGGGCGTTTTCAAGTATGTGCGTATCATGACTGATTTCACCTGTGTTGCCCTGGGCGTTGCACTGTTTCTGATTTCAGGACAGGAAGCATCAGGCCTTCAGGCTGTGGTCGGAATAGGTACGATCATTTCAGCTTTCATGATGGGGCCGATGATAGACTGGTTTAACAGGCATCTGTTCGGGCCGATGCTTAAGCAAGTATAAATCTAAAACGGGGCTGCCACACTATCCCGGTGTGATGGCCCCGTTTTTCAGTACGTTGCTTTATTGGAAATCAGTATGCGTTTACGAATACTCCGGCATCCAGCTTCCGTGAGCCTCGATCATTTCGTCACACATAGCAACGATATCATCGATTGAAAGTTCGGCGGAAGCATGCGGATCCAGCATGACAGCGCGGTAGATATCCTCTTTTTTACGGGTGCGGGCCGCTTCGATGGTCATAAGCTGGACGTTGATATTGGTGCGGTTCAGCGCAGCGCATTGCTCCGGAAGGTCACCGATCACTGTAGGTTGGATTCCGTTGCGATCCACAAGACATGGCACTTCCACACAGGCATTGTGCGGAAGATTTGTGATCAGTCCGTTGTTCAGAACGTTTCCTCCGATCCTTACAGGTTTATCAGTCTCCATTGCTTCGATAATGTAGCTTGCGTACTCTCTCGATCTTTCATGCCTGAGCGTTGGATTCTGTGTAAGCTCGCGCCCGCGCTTTTTCCACTCCTCTATCTGATAAATGCATCTGCGTGGATATTCATCCAGAGGTATATTGAACCGGCTTATCAGCTCAGGATAGTTCTTCTTGATGAAATATGGCATGTACTCCGCGTTATGCTCACTTGATTCCGTGATGTAGTATCCAAAGCGAAGCATCATCTCGAGGCGCACCATGTCTCCGTGAAGCCCTTTTTCTTTATACAGGTTGTATTCCTCTTTAAGACGTTCGATCGAATGCCCCGGCAGAGGCTCACCATTGGACATTGCTTTCAGGCGATCCTCCCAGCTGCCGATGTCGAGCCTGCCTTCGTTATAGAGCTTTGCTCTTCGTTTTATTTCAGGATAGAGATCCACCCCGTCGCGGGTGCATTCCAGAAGCCATGCCTGGTGGTTGATTCCTGCTATTTTATACTGAACCTTATCGTCGTATCCCATGCCAAGCTCATTCAGAAGTGTCGGAGCACATACCTGAACGCTGTGGCATAAGCCTACTGTTTTGATGCCGGTCATCGTAAGCATGGCTCCGGTGAGCATGGCCATAGGATTTGTGTAATTCAGGAGCCATGCATCCGGACATACATCCTCCATGTCATGAGCAAAATCCAGCATTACGGGTATCGTACGAAGTGCACGGAATACGCCGCCTACGCCCAATGTATCGGCGATAGTCTGACGCAGACCATACTTTTTCGGAATCTCAAAATCTGTGATAGTGCATGGATCATATCCGCCAACCTGAATGGCATTGACAACATAGCCGGCTCCGCGGAGAGCATCTCTGCGGTTTTCCACGCCGAGATATTTCTCGATTCTTGCCTTGCTGCCATTGTTGCGGTTTATCGCTTCAAGCATTGAAGCGGATTCTTCAAGCCGGACTTTATCGATGTCATAAAGAGCTATGGTGCTCTCTTCAAGAGCAGGGGTCATCATGCAGTCGCCAAGGACGTTTTTTGCAAAAACCGTAGACCCGGCTCCCATAAAAGTTATCTTTGCCATGTTTGATATCTCCGTTTTATATGTTTAATAGCGTTGTGAGTGCCGGCGTTTTTAAACTCTTTTGAAATAGTATTGGAAAGACGAGTAGTCAGGGACTTCACGCGGAACCGGAATCCCGGCATTCATCAAAGCGGCACCGGACAGTGTGAGATCTAACAGATCTACGTGGTACATTCCGTCAGGATCCAGACCTTTTGCCTTCACATATTCCTGCGGACCATTCACTGTCAGTCTTGTGATGACTACTGTCAGCAGTGCCTCTGACTTGTCTTTGGAAACCGACTGCCATGCTTCGAAGTTCCCGTGTCTGAACGGATCGGTCAGGCGGTAATAGTCTCCGGAGAAAATCAGTGAGCTGTATTTTTTAAATATTCCGCTCTGCCTCTTGCATTCAGCGAGCTCTTCCTTGGTCAGTTTTGTGGCATCCAGCTCGTAACCGAATGTGCCGCACATCGCAACAGCTGCTCTGGTTGACATCGGGATCTTCTGATCCGCATTGGACACGTGAGCGCCCATGGAACAGACAGGGTACAGGAACGAGGTTCCATAGTGCAGTTTTATGTTGTCGAGCGGTCTTGTATTATCCGACATCCAGTACTGAGGGAAGTATGTGAGCATAGCCGGATCATAGCGTCCGCCTCCTCCGGAGCATCCCTCAAACAGGATATCCGGATGAGTTTTGATTATGCCGTCCATGATACGGTACAGGCCCATCACATATCTGTGATACACTTCGCCCTGACGGTCTGAAGGAAGCTCGTTGGAGAAGACATCCGTTACAGAACGATTGATGTCCCACTTCACATAAGCGATGTTAGCGCTGTCGAGTATTGCATTGACCGAAGAGATCAGGTAGTCCTGAACGTCTTCTCTGGTAATGTCGAGCACGAGCTGATTCCGGCTGCGTACAGCGCGTCTTCCCGGTATAGCCATGACCCAGTCAGGATGCGCTCTGAAAAGATCGGAGTCTTCGCTCACCATCTCAGGCTCAAACCAGATTCCGAATTTGAGACCTATGTCGTTTACCTGCTTAACAAGGTTGTCCAGACCGCAGCGTATCTTATCGGTATTAACGAACCAGTCGCCGAGTCCTGCATTGTCATCAGTTCTTTTGCCGAACCATCCATCGTCCATCACCAGAAGCTCAACACCCATTTGCTTTGCTGCTTTGGCAATTTCTATGAGCTTCCTGTCATCAAAATCGAAGAAGGCTGCTTCCCAGGTGTTGATAGGGATAGGACGTCTTTTGCGGACAAACTTGCTATCGCACATTCGCAGCCTGAAAAAGTCGTGATAGAGATGACTGAGTCCGGTAAATCCGTTTTCGGAGAATGCCATGATCACTTCAGGTGCCTCAAATGACTCTCCCGGCTCCAGGCGGTAATCAAACTGCTTTCTGCTGATACCCATCAGAAGACGGACCTGATCGTACTGGTCGAGTTCTGCCTCTGCGAGGAAATTACCCGAATATACAAGCGCTGCACCATAACAGCAGCCGTGATCTTCGTTTGCTCCTCTTTCGCAAAGGATCAAAAAAGGATTCTGCTGGTGAGATGAACTGCCGCGCCCTGAAGAAATAGTGTGGACGTGGTGAGTCAATGCTTGTCTTTCTACCTGGCGCTCCTGTCCATAGCGTCCGGGCAGGTTGATCAATTCCAGATCGGAGCCGTTCAGGAAGTCAAGACACATTGATGAGATCTTTTTGAGGCGGATGCTGCCGCTTCCGGCATTGATGACCCTGACCGCTCTGGTAATGATGTCAAAATCCTCGTATACGGAATAGTAAAGAACGACCTGAACATGAGTTACAGCGTCCTCCAGTACCACTTTAAGAGTATCGACTTTATCGCTCTTCCTTGCAAAACTTGAAGGAAGGGTATTGAGCGTGTATTTGCCCTTATATATGTCAAAGGACTTTACGCGCCCGTTAAATGAATAACTTCCATCAGAGTTGACAGCTTCTATGGAAGGGATGCGGAAATCACCCTGCTGCTGTGTTGTAAATTCCTGAGGCTGCGCATCAAGCGAGAATGTGCGGTCCTGATGTGTGTCATAAGGATTGCCCGAAAAACCACGGTCATACTGTTTGATCTGATAGGACAGGTCCTTGTCTGCTATCTGAGGTCCGTAATAAAGATGAAGAAGATAATCAGCTCTGCCGATCTTCATCTGGTAAGAGGTGTTTATGGTCTTTAAAGTAATGGTCTTTTCCGTTTCGCGATAGATAATAGCCATTGTTGAAGTCCTCTCCTGTCAGGTTACTATGTGCAAAATTATTTCGAAGATAAGATACAATAAAACGCCTTAAACGGGAACCCCAAATATATAAAAAATACGAGTGATTTTTTCTTGAGATCTATCAAAATGATATGTATAAACTTGCGGCGATGCAATCATATGTTTATTTGTCGCTTTTTTCACTATGTTGAGAAAATTACATATCAATAGTATAATAAAACCGCTAAAAATAAGTGTTTGCAAGCTGATGCACAAATACGCGTTGAGACTAAGAGATAGGATTTTACATATAATGGCAAACACGGTAGGCTTCACACATACAAAAAAATACATGTGCCTGGAAGACCTTGAACAGCTCTATGATCTTAGAGTTGCCAGTCCTCTGCATCTGTCATATTGCGGGCGTGAGAAATGCGATCCGGGAGCATCCTTTGGACCGTACATCCGTAATAATTTTGTGATTCATATAGTTACTGAGGGCAAAGGTATCTATAAGATCGGAGACAGGGAATTCCTGGTCGGAGCTGGCGAAATGTTTGCTATTTATCCCGGCGATACGACTTATTATGAGGCGGATCATGATGATCCGTGGTCATATATGTGGATCGGTTTCAACGGCTTAAGAGCAAAAACCGCTGTTGAAGCAATAGGATTTACAAAGGAAAAACCTGTACTCGATGCAGGGGATTTATCGCGCATTCGCGATTCGATAGATCGCATGCTCATAGCGAGGCAGCTGAACCATATCGATGCAATGAGGCGTATGTCGGCTCTGTATGAGACTCTGGCGATAATGATGGAGTTGAACGAGAACGAAAACACTCATGCTCAGAACACCAATGTAAAATATGTCAATATGGCCATTGACTGTATAGCTTCCGGATACAGCGAAAACATTAAAATATCCGAAATTGCGTCAAAAGTAGGTATTAACCGGAGCTATCTCACCAGTATCTTTAAACAGCAGCTGAATATGTCGCCTCAGGAGTATCTGATAAACTTCAGAATAGAAATAGCTTCTGAGCTGTTAAGGACAACAACTGAGCCTATAGGGAGTATAGCTGTCGCGGTGGGATACTCAGATCCTCTTACATTCTCCAAAGCTTTTCGCAAAAAAACCAACATGACGCCTACAGAGTATAGAAAGATGAGTGTAGAGCTTCGGCAGGAAAGCGTAAAAGGCGGTTATACAGGTTCGTTCAGCCTTTAGCATACAACATTTTAACTCACATTAGACTATTAACGTCTGACATTTCTCCATACTATATTCCGGTGGCAAACTGTATTATTTCTCCAGTAAACATAATAACTAACGTTATGTTTTTTTTGCAATTTTTAGGAGGATTAGTTATGAAGTTTAAAAGATTTCTCGTAGCTATGCTGTGCGTGGCAATGGTCGGGATGTTCGCTGCATGCGGCGGCGGTGGCGGCGAGTCTGCTGATACATCATCTGGCGATGCATCGGGCGCTATCACCATCAACATCTGGGACGCTAATCAGCAGGCAGGAATCCAGGAAATCTGCAACGACTGGACAGCTCAGGGTAATCCTGAGGTAAAGGTCGAGGTAGTTGACTGGGACAACTATTGGACACTTCTCGAGGCTGGTGCTTCCGGCGGACAGCTTCCGGATGTATTCTGGATGCACTCCGACTATGCGCAGATCTACATGGAGAACGATGTACTGCTCGACCTGACAAGCTACATCGAAAAGGACGGTGTTGATCTGGGCATTTACTATCCGGACATCACAGCAATTTATCAGAGCAATGGAAAGACATATGCTCTTCCTAAGGACCACGATACAATCGCTCTGCTGTACAACAAGGCACTCTTCGACGAGGCTGGCGTTGACTATCCTACAGATGACTGGACATACGAGGATATGTACGAAGCTGCTAAGACCATCACTGAGAAAACACCAGATGACACTTATGGTTGGGCTTGCAACACATCCAATGACCAAGATGGATGGTACAACTATGTTTACGCATATGGCGGCAACATTGTAAACGCTGAAAAGACAGATACTGCTATCGACTCTGCTGAAGGTAAGGCAGGAATGGAGATGGTTCGTAAGCTGCTCACAGTCGGAACACCTCAGGCTGTAGTTGCTGAGTCCGGAACAGATTCCCTGTTCCAGTCGGGCAAGGTTGCTATGATCACACAGGGTTCATGGATGATCAATGCTTTCTACACAGCTGAGAATCATGCCGATTATGCTTGGGCTCAGATCCCATACTGCGACAGAAACGGTGACGGCAAGTGCCAGAAGGACGAAAGATGGACATGCTACAACGGACTTGGCTGGGCAGCTTCTGCAGCTACAGCAAATCCGGATGGAGCTGCATCTCTCATCGAGTACCTCTGCTCTGAGGAAGCTCAGGTTAAGCAGGCAGAACTTGGCGTAACAATGGCAGGTATCCCTGGAATCTCCGATGCATTCGCAAATGCTTTCGAGGGAATGGATGTTTCCGCATTCACAAAGGTTGAAGAGGATGGAACTCTCTATGCTCGTCCGGGCACACGTAACTCCGGTGTTTGGAAGAACCCTATGGAGCAGGAGCAGGGCTTCCTCCCGGCATGGCAGAATCCTGACGATGCTGCAGTCATGTCCACAGCATGTGACAACGTAGCTAAGCTGATCCGTGACGCTATCGCTAACGAGTAATCTTAGCAAACTGATGCCTCTTAATGGGGCGACAATCTAATAAGAGCATGGCGGGCCGCTGCTTAACGGTGGCCCGCGATCCTTTATTCTCAGCGAATAAGGAGGCAACAATCTATGAAAGAAAAAAGAAAGATGACAGCCAAAGAGAAGAACGAGGCAATGTGGGGATACCTCTTTGTTGCTCCGACTATCATTGGCCTGATCGTCCTGAACTTTTACCCTGCGTTCGATACTGTATGGCAGTCTTTCTGTAAGACAGGAGACTTTGGTAAGGGCAATACCTTTGTAGGATTTGCTAACTACGCTAAAGCTTTCCAGACTACTGAAGTATGGCAGTCGCTGCTGAATACGATCAAGTACGCTATCATCGAAGTACCTCTCGGTGTTGTCATAGCCCTCATTCTTGCTGTATTCCTCAACAAGAAGCTCAAGGGAACATCGTTCTTCCGTACTGTATTCTTCCTGCCTATGGTCTGCGCACCTGCAGCCGTAGCTATGGTCTGGAAATGGCTCTACAATCAGCAGTTCGGACTCTTCAACAATATGTTCCATACAAATACTGCATGGATATCCGATCCTAAGATCGCATGGATATCCGTAGGTATCATCGGTGTGTGGTCGATCATCGGTTACAACATGGTTCTCTTCATCTCCGGACTTCAGGAGATCCCGGGAGACTACTATGAGGCTGCTGAGATCGACGGAGCAACAGGTATCCGTCAGTTCTTCAACATTACGGTTCCTCTGCTCAGCCCTACAACATTCTTTATCGTCCAGACAAGAGTTATAGGCGCACTCACAATCTTTGACCTTATGTTCATGGTAATGGACAGAACCAACCAGGCTCTGAGCAAGGTTCAGTCCACTGTATATGTATTCTATGAATACGCATTCAACCAGGGCAACAGAGGTTATGGTGCTGCGATTGTAATGATTCTGGTAGCATTCATTATGATCGTTACTCTTATCATGCAGCGCGCTGAGAAACGCTTCGTGTTCTACAACTAGAAAGGAGGGAATGATCAATGGAAAATGCTCGTACAAGAGACAGAGTCAATAAAACTATAATGTACATCATCCTGATCATCATGGCATTCATCATGCTGGTTCCTTTCGCCTGGATGATACTGACTGCACTCAAGACAAATCAGGAAGCTATTTCGGTAAGTCCGTTCTACATCTTCCCGCACAACGGCTGGCACTGGGAGACATTCGGCGAGGTATGGAAGAGCTACAACTTCGTTCTTCTGTATAAGAACACTCTGCTGATGATCTTCTTCCGTGTTGTATGCGCATGCCTTACAGCTACGATGGCCGGCTATGCTTTCGGAAGACTTAAATTCCCTGGCAAGAACTTCCTGTTCTCGCTGGTACTCATTCAGATGATGATCCCGTCAACGATCTTCATCATCCCGCAGTACCTCATGGTTTCGGGTCTTGGCTGGCTCAATACTTGTGCCGGACTCGTGTTCCCGGGAATCGTAACAGCGTTCGGTACTTACCTCCTCAAGACAGGATATCAGGGACTGCCTAAAGACCTTGAGGAAGCGGCAGGAATCGACGGCTGCCATATCGGCCAGAAGTTCCTCAGGATCATGATGCCGCTGACAAGATCATCCATGGTATCTCTTGGTATCTTCACTGCACTGTTCGCATTCAAAGACCTTATGTGGCCTATGATCGTCTGCACAAGCGTACAGACAACTACACTGGCTGCCGGTCTTGCTAAGGCACAGGGACAGTACGGAAGCAATTATCCGCAGATGATGGGAGCTGCAGTTCTGGCTGTAATCCCGATGATCGTTATCTACGTTATCTTCCAGAAGCAGTTTGTTGAAGGTATCGCAACATCCGGCGGCAAACTGTAATATACGTAAGTATAGGTATGAAATGAGCTGCCCTGGTGCAGCTCATTTTTTTCAGAATAATCAGGTAATAATGAGCAGATTAAGCCAGTGGGCAAAAACTGAAAAAGAAAAAATATCCAACATTCCGGATAATGGAAAAAGAGCGGCATATATCTGGGAGTATTATAAACTCTGGATCATAGGCATTGTTTTCCTCATCTGGTTTGTTGCTTTTTCTATACATCAATATACGACGACCATGCATGACTACTGGTGCTATATGATGTTCAACAACACCTATGCGGATGCAGGGAATGGATCGGACATCTGGGATGACTATGTAGAATACACCGGATATGACCTCAGGGAAAAAGCGGTGGAGTTCAACGCACAGTCGTATTTTGACTATAAAAAGGGAGCGACCGGAAACAGCTACTTTGAGGCTTTTGTTGCTTATGCCGACAGCGGAACACTGGACGGTATCACCATGGAGACAGAATCTCTGGCGGCATTGGGCAAGACCGGACGGCTTATGGACCTTAACAGCGAGGCGTGTGCGTCCATCAAGGAGAAGTACGGCGACCGCTTTATCTATAGTGTGCCGTTCGATGAAGAATACAGCACCGAAGAGGTGCCTGTGTGCATAGACATAAGCGACAGCAGACTGGTAACTGAGTACAATGTTTATGGCGGTGACTGTGCGCTTGCCATAGGTGCATTATCAGAAAATGTAGAGGCCGTAGAGCTCTTTCTTGACTTTATTTTTGAAAAATAGACAGGAGATAAATTATGGTTTTTTTTCTAACCCTATTTCTGGTCTTCTGGGCATTGATATATACATCTGCCAGATTCCTGAAATACTTCATGATAGTTAAGGATTACAAGGACACAACTACTGCTACGGTGCTTCGTGTTTCCAATCATGAACCCGTGAGAAAAAAGGAGACGCCGGCAATAGACGTAGTGCTTGGTTATACTATTGACGGAAAGGAGGGAAGCACTGAGGTCGTGGTCCCGGTTTCGCAGGCAGATAAGTATGTGCCCGGAACGGAAGTGGAGATCTGCTACAACGTGCTCCCTAATGGAACGGTAAATATTGCTTCTGCAGGAGATGGGCCGAAGAGGATGATGTATGGTTATCTCGGCGCTATCGTGCTGGAGCTGGTTATATATTATGTCATTTGGCGTTTAATGCTGTGACATCGATTGGATTCATTAAAAATTAATGCTTTTGAAAGGAACTTATCAAATATGAGCATTCTATATAACGAAGAGAAAAAAACGATCACGCTGTATACAAAGAATACATCCTACCAGATGCGTATCACGTCACATGGTTTCCTTCAGCATCTCTACTACGGAAAGAGAATAGAGAGCGAAGACATGAGCTATCTGTTCCATGATTATGACAGGCCATGCTCCGGAAATCCAGAGGAGACATACCCTGACAGAACGATCTCGCTCGATACGATGACACAGGAGTATCCGGGATACGGCGTAGGAGATTACCGTATCCATGCTCTCGCGGCATGCAATGTCGACGGAAGCTATGGCGCTGATTTCAGATATGTAAGCCATGAGATCATTCCGGGAAAATACGATCTGAACGGTCTTCCGTCATCATATGACAGCGACGGATCGGCTGAGACACTTAAGGTAGAGGTTTATGACAAGGTCACAAAACTTACTCTGGAGCTTCTTTATGGTGTGTTTGAGAATGAGGATGTCATTACCAGAACCGTGAGAATTAAAAATGGTTCAGATAATATCATTGTTCTGGACAGAGCATTTTCCATGTCGCTCGATATTCCTTACGGCAAATGGGATATGATGCACTTTCACGGGAAGCATGCCCTTGAGCGCCAGCCGGAGAGAGAGAATCTGACCCATCTCGTAAAGACTGTTGAATCAAGACGCGGTACTTCCAGCCATCAGGAAAATCCATTTATCATTATTGCGGACAGAAAGACAAATGAGGAGAGCGGAAGCTGCTATGGAATGATGCTTGTTTATTCCGGAAGCTTCGAAGCTTCAGCTGAGGTCGATCAGTTTGAGAACACAAGGGTGGTCATGGGTATCAATGACGACCAGTTTGCGTGGATGCTGGAGCCGGGAGATTCATTTGACGCGCCGGAAGTCATCATGACTTATTCGGGAGAAGGTTTAAGCAGGCTTTCTCATGTTTATCATCACTTTATCCGCCATAACATATGCAGAGGCAAGTATCAGTTCGCCAGAAGACCTATACTCATAAACAGCTGGGAGGCAGCATATTTTGACTTTACAGATGAAACCATCGTAAAGCTTGCTGAAGAGGCAGCTCCTCTCGGAATCGAGATGGTTGTAATGGACGATGGCTGGTTTGGACAGAGAAACAGCGATAACGCCGGCCTGGGTGACTGGTATGTAAACGAAGATAAGATAAAATGCGGTCTCAAAAGACTCGTTGAGCAGGTCAATGAGAGAGGCCTTAAGTTCGGGATCTGGATGGAGCCTGAAATGATCAATGAGGACTCCGATCTGTACAGAGAGCATCCTGACTGGGCGCTTGCCATGCCGGGACGTCAGGCAACACGTACAAGAAACCAGCTCGTGCTCGATATGTCGCGCAAAGAGATAGTCGATTATGTGTACGGATGCATGGAGAAGATCCTGAGCGAAAATAACATAGAGTACCTGAAGTGGGACATGAACAGATCCCTTTCGGACGTTTATTCCATAGCTCTTCCGCCTTCACATCAGGGTGAGGTGATGCACAGATTTATTCTGGGTATTTATGATCTGATGGATCGCATTACAACAAATTTCCCTGACGTGCTTGTAGAGGGCTGCTCCGGCGGCGGAGCCCGCTTCGATGCCGGCATCCTCTGTTATTCACCGCAGATATGGTGCTCTGATGATACTGACCCTATTCAGAGGCTCAGAATTCAGTATGGCACTTCGTTCGGATACCCTGTCAGCACCGTTGGAGCGCATGTATCCGCTTCGCCAAACCATCAGACCGGAAGGGCAACTCCGATATACACAAGAGCGGTCACGGCAATGGCCGGAACCTTCGGATACGAGCTGGATCCCGGAAAACTGAGCGACAAAGAAAGAGAGTCGATAAAGGATCAGGTTCGCATATTTAAAAAGTACTATGATCTCATTCAGGGCGGTCTCTATTATCGCCTTTCGGAAATCGGCGAAGAGCCATACACCGCGTGGGAATCCGTCTCAGAGGATGGCTCAGAAGCTCTTCTGAGTCTTGTAGTGAGCGATACGCAGCCTAATCAGGCGCTGATCAATCTGAAACTCAAGGGCCTTGACCCTGAGGGAATATATGAGGTGACCGATGAGTCAGAGAAATACAGGCTTAAGCTGCCAGTGTTTTTAGCGCCTTCGACTGAAGAAGAAAGGAAGATCTTCTCCGGAGACGCTCTCATGAATGCCGGATACACCCTTCCATGGATGCTGGGTGACTATCCTGCTATACAGCTGTATTTCAAAAAAATAAGATAAGACGGGGAGACTTCAATGGGCTCATTCATGCAGGGTTTTCTTGATAATGACAGCTTCTTCGGAAGGTTTATGACGAAGTTCGGCATAATCATCGCTGCGAATCTGATGTTCGTCATATTCAGCCTGCCGTTCTTCACGATGGGAGCGGGGCTCGTCGCATTGTATCATGTGATGTTCAAAACACTCAGGAGCGGTGGCGTCGTGAATCCGTTCAAGCAGTTCTGGATCGGGTTTAAAACCAACTTCAAGCAGGGGACGATAGCCTGGCTGCTGTTTGTATTCCTGATGGGGTTCCTGACTGTAGATCTGCAGATATGCGATCAGGCTGGCGGCGCGATCGCAAACCTGAAGTTTGCGATATATGCCATTGGCGCAGCAATAGTATTTCTGTATTTGTACTTGCTGCCTACGATGGCGGCATTTGAAGACACGCTGCCGCATCTGATAAAGAACTCAATGTACTTTCTGGTCAGAAAGCCTTTTAAGTTTTTAGTTATAGCGTTCTTCGATATATTCCCGTTTGTACTGACCTACTCAGACCTGAAGGACCTTCCGCTATACGCGTTTATATGGGTGTTTTGCGGATTCGGATTGCTGGCGATGTTGGGAGCGACGCTTCTGCTGCCTGAATTCAGACCGTTTCTGCCTGTTGTCGATAGTGACGGAGATTTCGCTGCAGATCCATCCGAAGATGAATACGCGTCTATGGATGATCTCAGAGAACTGGATGGTTTTTGATCAGATACTTCTGATTGCCGCGCTCCGGCGCGGCTTTTTTTAATATTCAAACATTCGCCCATAAACACTGAACATGCGTCCATGCCATTGAAAAAATGCTCATGATAGTATTTTGCTACTAATACCATGGCGTCGTGTCACTCCACTTAATGGACGGCGTACATGTAAAAAAGGAGGAATAACCGTTCGGCTCACGGTGCGGCAGTGTGGAGACCTGTCGTAATGCATTTACTCTTTTACCGGGTACTTGTGAGGCATTCGTTAGCGGAGGCTGGGATGCTAGGGTCGGGAAATATGTCAGAAGTTATCATTAAAGACATGAAGAAGGTGTATGACAACAAGGTCACAGCTGTACATGATTTCAACCTTCACATCAAGGACAAGGAATTCATCGTACTGGTAGGACCATCCGGATGCGGAAAGTCCACATCGCTGCGTATGGTAGCAGGACTTGAAGACATCTCCGGAGGTGAGCTCTACATCGATGGCAAGCTGGTAAATGATATCGCAGCCAAGGATCGCGATATCGCAATGGTTTTCCAGAACTACGCGCTCTATCCGCACATGTCCGTTTATGACAACATGGCGTTTGCGCTCAAACTCAAGAAAACACCTAAGGAAGACATCGACAAGAAGGTGCGTGAGGTAGCCGAGATCCTCGACATCACTCAGTACCTCGAACGTAAGCCAAAGGCTCTTTCCGGCGGACAGCGTCAGCGTGTTGCGATCGGACGTGCTATGGTTCGTGACCCTAAGGTCTTCCTGATGGATGAGCCTCTCTCAAACCTTGACGCTAAACTGCGTAACCAGATGAGAGCAGAGATCATCAAACTTCGTCAGCGTATCAACACAACATTTATGTACGTTACACACGATCAGACAGAAGCTATGACTCTTGGTGACAGGATCGTCATCATGAAGGATGGCTATGTCAATCAGATCGGAACACCTCAGGAACTTTTCGATCGTCCTGTAAACCTCTTCGTAGCAGGATTCATCGGCATGCCTGTCATGAACTTCTTTGACGGCTGCAAGCTCGAGCTGAAGGATGGCGTGTACTATGCAAACATCAAGGGCGTAGAGTACAAGCTCAGCGACTTCCAGCAGAAGGCACTGAAAGCTAATGGACAGCAGCCGTGCGACATCATTTGCGGCATCCGTCCTCAGCACATCAGAGTTGGTGAGGGCAAGCTGAGCGGTGAAGTCGAAGTGTCTGAGATGCTCGGTTCCGAAGTCGACCTCCACGCAAACTGCGAAGGAGACGACGTAGTTATGGTTCTCCAGACTATCGACCTCGAAACAGATGTATCCCTCGGTTCGAAGATCAACTTCACATTCAAGCCTGAGCTGATCCAGCTGTTCGACAAAGAGTCAGGCAACAACCTGATCTGGTACGATGCTGAGTCAGTAGCAGCACACTCTCCAAAGAGCAAGGATTACGATTTCTAAAAAGCCGGTTTCATACAGACGGAAAGAAACGAAAAGCCTCTCATCTTAAATGGTGAGAGGCTTTTTTATGGATAAGCCGGAGAAATAATACATTTCAAAAGAATATCATTTGAAATCATAATTCTTGAAAAGGTGTAAGCGTTTAAGCTAACATAAAGCAAACTGCTTGAATGATGGAGGTGCTTTAATGCTTTGCACGAAATATAATGACTTTCTGCGCTTGGTAATATATCAGATTTACCCGCGCAGTTTTTTTGATACGAATGGAGACGGCATCGGTGACCTTAACGGTGTGACCGCAAAGCTTGATTATATAAAGGACTTAGGCGCAAATGCTTTATGGCTGACACCATGCTTTAAAAGTCCGAATGTCGACAATGGTTACGATGTATCCGATTATTGCGATATCATGGATGAGTTCGGCACCATGAGTGATATGGAAAAGCTGATAGAAGAAGTGCATGACCGTGGAATGAAGATCCTT
>CADATR010000030.1 GCA_902790885.1 uncultured Eubacteriales bacterium | reverse complement strand
GGTCGGACTTATGACGGACTGCATCGCAAGCCCAGCGAACATTATGAGCGCTCCGACCTGATAGATCCGCTCTGCTGAAAACTCGTACAGAACAGCAAGCACCAGTACCAGCAGTATCCCCGGGATCTCCCGGAAGAACTCCGATACTCCCTTGTCGAATTCCGACATCCCGACCACCTCAGCCAGATAGTTGTCGAGTATCCCCTTGTAGAGCCCATACGCCAGAGCGAACGTGATTATAGAAACAAAAAACGACCTGTACCCCGAATCCTGTCTGAAAGTATCCCTTAGTTTGCCGGCCACGTAAGTCAGCCCCCCCTTTTCTGTTTTAATTCTGCATATTCTGATGCCATTTGAGTATGGCCATTGAAATGATAATCACATATCCGCATATGCTCAGGATATCCGGTATCTCACTGAAGGCGATCAGGCCCCACAGCGCGGTGAACAGTATATTGGTGTAGTCATATACCGAGATCTCCTTTGCGGGAGCATAAGTGTATGCTGCTGTTATAGTCAGCTGGCCACCCATCGCGGACATTCCCGCGCCTAAGAGTATAAGCAGCTGAGTCAATGTCATCGGGTGGAAGTCGAACAGCATGAACGGAAGACACACGATGCACGAGAACAGCGAGAACACCATTATTATAACAGGTCCGCGTTCCCCGCTTATTCCGAGCTTGCGCACATATGTGTATGCAGCTCCGGCTCCGAATCCCGACAGAAGTCCCGCGAAAGCCGGTATGCTCGCGATCCCGGCAGTCGGCTTGATCACCAGTACGGCCCCGAGGAATGCGGCCGCTACGATCGCCCACTCCTTCTTCGTCGCTCTCTCTTTCAGGATGGCAGCAGACATTATGATCGCGAAGAACGGAGACATCTTGTTGAGCACGCTCGCGTCTGCTATGGTTATATGATCTATTGCCCAGAAGTTAAGGATAACTCCCATCGTCCCATACAGCGATCTGCGGATGAGGTCGGGCCAGCTCTCCCTGCGTATATGAAACTTCTCCGGCGTACGCGAAAGTATCACGACAGCAAAAACAGCTGCTATCGCGTTTCTGAAGAAAGCCTTTTCCATGGTCGGCAGATCGCCCGCCATTCTTACAAACAGCGACATCAGCGAAAAGAAAAACGCTGACGCAATTATACAGATTATACCCTTGGTTTTGTTATTCAATATCCTTTGTATCCGCTGCGGCCGTATTGCCGGATGTCTCAGTGCAGAATCCTGCGTAATGAATCCCGGCAAAACAGAGTCCGGAATGAGTTTGCAGTCTTTCCTATTATACTCTTGTTTTTCAATATATTTACAAGGTTATACATCTTTTCTTTATCATAATTCTTTCCGGGAAATAATGGCCGAACACAGCTGTCAAAATGATAAGGGAGCAAAATAATACTGCAGCACAACGATGCTGAGATCGAAGGCTGCAGAATTGTTTTACTGTCCCTGTCAGGACGTCTGACCCTATTGGGCACGTATCTGATCGATTATACTGCGCTTATATTCGAGGAACTGCTCAGTCAGGTTGAATCCCGCGCGTTCTCTGCGGGGAGGCTCTATTCTCAGCTCACCGTTGATTCGCCCCGGTCTGCCCTGCAGTATGTAGATGCGGTCTGACAGCAGTATGGCCTCATCGATATCATGTGTGATGAATATAGTGGAGAGATTTATTCGCTCCATTATGTCGAGATACCACTCATGTATCGAACTCTTGGTAATAGTATCGAGCGCTGAGAACGGCTCGTCAAGCAGGGCCATGCTGTCCGAAAACATGTATGTTCTAAGCAGTGCGGCACGCTGACGCATTCCGCCCGAAAGCTGGCTCGGGTATTTCTTCTGCGTATCCTCAAGCCCGAATTCAGGGAAATACTCCTGTACAGCCTCACGGGCTGCCTTCCTTGACTGTCCGCGTATCACAAGAGGCAGAGCAACATTGTCCTCGATAGTATAATACGGAAGAAGAAGATCCTTCTGCAGCATATACGCAAGATGCCCCGTCTCACCGGTGATATCCTTCCCTTCCATCAGAACACGTCCGGACACAGGCTGGTATATCCCGGCGATGCAGTTGAACAGCGTCGTTTTGCCTGAGCCGGACAGACCGAGCAGACTCACGAGCTCGCCCTTCTCTACATGTATTGAGATATCTTCAATGATCTTCTGGTCATCGAAAGCCATTGATAAATTATCAGTTTCCAGTATGTTCATTATTTTGCAGGAAGATAATCATTGGTGAATCCTGTATCCATCGGGATCTCGGACTCATTGTACAGCTTGTTCTCGTTGATCCATTTATAGAAAGTGTTCCAGCGCTCCGCGTCGAATACGCCCCACTGTGAAGCATCATCGATGTACTTGTCTGCCAGATACTCGGCACTTGCCTTTACAAGCTCCGGATCGAGTTCAGGAACGGCCTCGCACATCATCTCCGCTGCCTCATCAGGATTCTCCGCGACATACTCGTATCCGCGCGCAGTAGCCTCTATGAAGGCCTTCGCCTGATCCGGGTCAGACTCAAGATAGGAGTCATTGGCGATGATCACAGGTGAGTAGTAGTCAAAAGCAGGTGTTATGTCTCTGAAAGCGAAATAGTTGATCGGATAATCCTTCACCTCTGCAGCAACTCCTGCCCAGCCGTAATATACCCAGATCGTATCTATCTCTCCGGTCTTCAGCGCAGCGACTTCATCATCGACGCTCTGAGGGATCAGTGTGAGCTTGCTGAAATCTCCGCCGTCATCTTCCATGACCTTCTTTATGATGCCCTGCTCGATAGGCCACTCCCATGTAGCATAGGTATGGCCCTCCATCGCCTTAGGGGATGTGATGTTGTTCTCCTTGGCCGACATAATACCGCTTGTGTTGTGCTGTATAATGGCCGCTACCGAAGTGATCGGCATGGACTTTTCATCACCTTCCATCACAGATGACAGTGTGTCCTGGAACGATACGCCGAACTGGGCCTTTCCCGACGCCACCAGCGCTTCAGCTCCGTCATCAGGCGGCTGCTGAATGTTTACCTTTAGGCCTGCCTCTTCATAATAGCCAAGCTTGTCTGCCACATAAACTCCGATATGGTTAGTGTTAGGTGTCCAGTCCAGGACGAAATTGATCTCAGCGAGATCCTTATCTGCTTCCGCATCACCGGACTTGCTGCTTCCGCATCCGGCAAGTACTAACGTCGCAATAACTAGAATTGCGATCAGACTGAATGCTCTTTTCTTCATTTTTTATTCTCCCATGGCATTAGTTTTTTCTGCGCATATCCTACTGCCCATATCATCAGCAGGCTGACAAGTGAGATCAGCAGGATCACAGCAAACATCTTATCGTACGCAAATGATTTTTTAACTCTGGTCATGTATACTCCGAGTCCGTTGAATCCGCCCATCCACTCGGCCAGTACAGCACCGACGATGGCATAGGTCACGGAGATCTTGAGGCCCGAGAAGAACTGCGGGAGAGCTCCCGGGATCTTGATATGCCGGAAGATCTGCGCCCTCGAGGCTCCCATCGCCCTCAGCAGGTTGATCGCGTCTTTATCGCATGCACGGAATCCGTCGAGCACACCAACGGCGATCGGAAAGAATGTAGTGATTATGACCAGAACGACTTTAGGAGTCATCTCGTATCCGAACCACAGCACGAGAAGCGGCGCAACGGCCACTGTCGGAATGGTCTGCGTTATCACAATGATAGGGTAGAACGCCTTGTACGCAGGCTCCCACGCGTCCATCAGGACTGCGCCTCCAAATCCTATGGATACTCCTATAATGAGGCCTATGACAGCCTCGATGAGAGTTACCCTGGTGTGCCCCATCAGGACAGCAAAGTCCTTGATAAACGCCTGCATCATCTGTACAGGTGAAGGCAGCATGTAATTTGGAACTATCCCCAGCACCGATACGAGTTCCCATACAATAACGATCGCGATCAGTGTGCAGACCGGGTACAGACTACTTATGATATTTGCCGATCTTTCTTTCAATGGAAAGCACCTCTCCCTCAGGTTTGTAGCTGATCTTTACATAAGCAGCTACTGACGGCGCGCCCGCGCGAATGGCGATATGCTGACACTCCTTTACAATGTCCATGAGTTCATCGTATGGTCCCTCGATCGTTGTCTCGAACGGGCCTACATAATACTCATAACCCTGTGCCGCGATATATGCTATTACCTCATCTACAACACGGCATAATTCATCATCGTCAGGCATCTGCGGCAGGCTCTGGATTGCTACACTTGCTTCCATCTTAATCATTTCCTTTCTTTGATCCGCACGGAAAAAAACTCCCCGTGCATCCTTATGAACGGGGAGTATCAGACGATCTGATTGTTTATAATCAGCTTCCCTACGCCGGTGTTGTCCGGATCAGGTAATGAGGGTCAATAAGCACATGGCTTAGATTCTCAGCAAAAGCTCCCCTAGCTATTTATTGTATTGATTGTATTCCAGTTTTGTATCAGGTTCAAGAGGAAAATCTTCTCACAGTCATTTCAGTCCTACGATCCATGACTTCAGCTCATCTTCCTCATAGTCCGCTCCTTGTTCTTCTAATCGTTCCAGACTTCCTTAGCGAGACGGAAAACTGCCCATCCCTTAGGCCAGCCAACGTACATCGTCGCGTGCGTGATGATGGCAGCTATCTCTTCTTTGGTTACGCCATGTGCCTTTGCATTCTGCAGATGGTATGTCAGAGATGAGTCCGTGATGCCGGATGCCATCAGCGAAACGACCGTGATGATGCACTTTGTCTTCACATCGATAGCTTCTTCATTCCATACTTCGCCGAAAAGCACATCATCATTAAGATGTGCGAACATCGGAGCGAATTCTCCAAGCTGGTCTCTTCCGGCTGTCTGTACTATTTTCTCACTCATTTCGTTGTCCTCCTATTTCCTGATAAAGCGCTCGTCTTTGTCCGGTACTCCGCCTTCATCTGAAACAAAGCGCTCCACCTTCATATGCAGATCGTATTTATCACGCAGAGCGGCAATTTCTGCCATCATCGGCGAAGCGTGATGGCGGTCTATCGCGTCCTGATCTGTCCAGCTGTCGATGAGCAGCACTGTTTCCGGCTGCTTCAGCGGAAGGAAGTACTCATACCGCAGATTGCCTTCCTCAGCTCTGATCCTGTCAGCGACTCCCTTCTGTTCCATCTCCTCTGCGAACTTACGGGCATTCCCGTTTTCTCCCGTGTAATACAGGTTTACCGTGATACTCATCTGGCCACGCTCCTTACATTGTGTTTACAGTGCCTTATCCAGCATCCTTCTTATAGCTGCCTCATCAGGGCGGTTGATCTGCACGCCCTGCATCCACTTCACATCGCCTATGTTATCTCATAGATCGACTGGTACTTATAATCGACTTCCGCTTCTGCCTCACTCATACCGGAATCAGCGTTCTCCTGCAGTTACACTCTAGAGATTCCAGGTTCCCCGTCCTTCTCTGGCGAAGAACAGGTACCCGAGCAGTTCTTTATGATACGGTATAAAGCTTCCGTCATCGATCATTGCTTCGATCTCCTCCCGGCTTGCCCATTTTGCGTCTGCTACCTCCTCTTCCTGCAGGTGCAGATCTTCAAGTGAAATATCTTCTTCAAGAGTGTAGAAGTCATCGAATCCATCCGAGAAATTGACTGATATCACCGGTCTCCTGTCACTGAAATCGATATGCAGCCCGAGCTCCTCAGCTGTCTCACGCTCAGCTGCCTGTCTGCTGGTGTCGCCGGAGCTCGCTCCGCCGCCGACGCTTATATCCCAATACGAAGGCCAGCGGACTATATCATCCGCTCTCTTCTGGATCAGCATCTCGCCTTTGCTGTTGAAGATGCATACGTGGACCACCATGCGGTATGTATCCTGAGGCAATGGCTCTCCCCGCTTCGCGGTAAGTCCCGTATGTTCTCTGTCAACGGTATACAGATCTATTATTTCTGCCATAAATACACTTCCTTATCTTCATTCATCAGGAAGAGCTTCGCCTTTCCGGTCCTGACGCAGCTTATGTAGTCATGGACACTTTCTAGTTCTGCGTCACTGCACACTCCTGCGATCTCCGGCCGGTATCCCTGTTCCTTCAGTTTTGAAAATACACCTCCGGCCCAATGATTATCCGAGCCGGCAGTTTTCAGCAGGCAATATTTATCAGCATATATCTCCGCCATCTCATTGGAGAGCCAGGCCTGATTGCTGTTGATCACCTCAGCCCCATGGACTGATCTCGGGAACAGTCTTATATGGTCTATATAATGTGCCTCTCTGTAAGGGTGTGCCTGAATGATAAATGCACCCTCTTCCATCATAAATGCAAGCTCCTCGGTTTTGGTCATGTCAAGGATCTCAGGATGCGCCTTGTACCAGTCTTTATCCAGCCCATAGATCAGGAAATCAGTGCCTTTATATGACAGTTCAACACCGGGGAATACCTTCAGTCCTGTTTCAGAACCTATTCTGGCACCCTCTTCGTAATCTGAAAAATAATATTCTATCTGGTCACAATAAGGCAGAACTCTTGCCTCATGGTTTATGTTTCCATCAAGGAAGTGATTGGTTATAAAGATACCGTCATAACCGAGCTGCCTGTAAAAATAAACCGTATCTGCTGCAGAAGCTCTCCCGCACCTGCTTACAGGTGAAGTATGACAATGGGTCTCGTATTTATACATTTTTTAAATCCCTATAGTTCAGCTACGATCTCCGAGATCGCCACCAAAACAGCTTCACCGCATATGGCTATCCTTCCGTCCCCCTTCAGCTCGCAGTACAAATGTCCGCCTCGCTTTGATGCCTGATATGCATGGATTCTGGTCTTTCCAAGGTTTTTCGACCAGTAATCTGCGATCTGGCAATGAGCTGATCCGCATACCGGATCTTCCGGAACTGACACTTTTGGCGCGAAACTTCTGGACACACAGTCCGCATCTCTCCCAGCTGCCGTGGCATTCTGCAGCCGGCCTTCAATTCCCATAAGCAATGTCTGATCAGGCTCCATTGTTCTGACCTGCTCTTCCGTTTCAAAAACGCAGACAAGATCAAGGCCAAGAACCGCCTTTACCGGACGGACTCCAAAAGCCTTCTCCATCTCATCTGTCACCGGTATCTCTTTCAGGTCGTATGTCGGGAAGTCCATTTCATAGAGCGAACCCTTCCTGGTTACCGTGAGAATGCCACTCAGCGTATCAAACTGAACTTCCTGACTTTCCGATTCATAATAATTGAGTATTACAAAAGCAGATGCCAATGTAGCATGACCACACAGTTCTATTTCTGTTCCCGGAGTAAACCATCGCAAATGATACCCATGCTTTTCCTTAACGATGAATGCTGTTTCCGACAAATTGTTTTCCATTGCCAGCTTCATCATAGACTCTTCAGATGGCCAGTTATCCATTACACAAACTGCCGCTGGATTTCCTGAAAATGGTTTGTCCGTAAATGCATCAACTATATACTGTTTCATTTTTTGTGTCCCTCTTCACATAGGTCCTGATTGCTATTCTGCTATCCTTAAGACTATCAAGAGTCAGGGCGCCAAAGCCTCTGTAAAGGCGAGTTTTACACCATCCCTGATGGTCTCATACGGCATGAAAAGTGCTGCCTCGAATATCTTTTCTTTACCTATGAACAGGCTCGGCACTGACCAGTAATCGTAGTTCTCTATGATCTCAGGATGCTCATCCTCATTGATCATCTCGATCTCAACATCTTTGTATTCAGGGTTTTCTTCCCTCAGCTCTGCTATTGCCCTTCTGGCCATATCGCAATACTTGCATTCGCTTATATGGAACATAGTGATAGTTTTCATACGATTTATCCTCTCTTTCCGCATATGTTACATAAATCTCTTTATCGCATTCTCATCTGCTCCGGGCAGTATGCTGTGCAAATGCTCAAATACTCTTTCATATGATTCTTCAGGCGTCCTGTCATACACTTTGTCCGTAAATGCAGCACCCATGAAATGCTCCGGCGTTGAATACTCTGCTACTCCCCAGCCGTATTCATTACCGTTTTTATCGATCATATACCTGAAATCGCTTATAAGGACATATCCCTGTGCCTGCAGGCGATTGATGATAGTGTCAAAGCCCTTGTTACCGCCTTTGCGATAATTCCCAAGATGCTTCAGATGCTTTGACAGGATCGGTGCGTTGTTGTCGATCAAATCATACAGCACCTTGTCACCATGGAATACAAGACCGTCCTCATATCTTGCGTCAAAGTCGTAACCATCGCGTCTGTAGTTGGCAAAGTCAGGGAACCATTCAGGGCTTATATACGCTGCTTTCTTCTCAAAGAACTTCCCGTATGCGCATCCCAGTTCATTGATCACAGGTCCCTTCCACTCCCATGGTCCGTCTTCACCTGTGAACCAGATGCCCGGTGCGACATGCTCTTCCAATGAGAATCCCGTAATGGAATTCCCGAAGAACGGCAGGAAGCCAAGCTCAGTCACCGCACTCTCCAGATCTTCAATTGTCTTTACATATATATCATTGATAGTCATAACTCTTTTTATACATCTACATATACCGTCAGTGCTACGATTGCGATGGTGATTTCTGTCTTTGGCTTGCCGTTGAGGGCAATACCTTCAGGATTAGCCCCACCATGGTGGACTTCCGCTTCTACATTCCACCACTCAAGGTAGTTCGTAACTACAGATGGATCCACTTCTTCCGGATGCGGAACGTATATATCAGCCTTGATGAAAGCCTGTGTCTTACGATCAGTTATTTCGAAAATCTCAGATATTCCTGCCATGCAGCAGTGATGGATCGCGTCTTTGGTAGCTTTCAGTACAGCGTTGTTCTGGTCACCGCCGTGCATATCCACACCCTGACCAAATTCAATTATAAGTCTCTTCATAGCCATGATTAATACCCCATCTTTCTCTTTATCCCATCTGCATCGACTCCGGGATGCGTCAGATAAAGCCTTGCTATCTGTTCTGTAAGAACTGTATCAAATCCGTATTTAGATGCAATAGTCTCAGGGGCTCTGTTCTTCTGAGTTTCTTTGATAACTATCTCGATCTGCTTTTTCAGATCAGTGGCACCGGACTTAGATAGCACACCCGCATGCTTTTGCGGGAACTCAATTCGCCTAATGATAATTCCACTTTCTTCTATTTCTGCGGTCGCCATTGTTATCGCCTGATGAAAGCGCCTTGGGCCGCAGCTGCCGGGATTGAGCAGGATTGTATTGCCCTGTCTGATTTCCTCATACTTATGAGAATGACCGAACACAACAAGGTCATAATTGCTTAGATCTTCCGGCAGATCCTTTTTCTTATGAGTCATGTATATGCGAATGCCTGTCAGCTCAAAGCCCATGGACATAGGAATGTGTTCAGCCCATTCTTTATCATTATTGCCACGCACAACATAGACAGGTGCTATCTCTTCAAGCTGATCGATGATCTCCCGTCTGTTAATGTCCCCACCGTGAAGGATCGCGTCACATCCCTTAAGCGCTTCAATTACTTCTGGCCTGAGCAGCCCGTGTGTATCTGAAATGATCCCAATCATACTTCCTGACTCCATACAAATAGCGGCTTTAATGGAAAAATACACGTTTTGTGAGCCATATTAAATCGCTTTGCATAATTATTCAACGATGCCTCTACATTTGCAACCGGTTACAATTTGCAACGAGTTCACTTCAATATTTCCGTCCACTCAGCTTCCTTAAATCCTGTCATTATAAATCCGTCACCAACAACCAGAGGTCTCTTTACAAGCATACCGTCTGAAGAAAGGAGCGCCAGCTGTTCATCCTCACTCATATCAGGCAGCTTTTTTGACAAACCCATTTCCCTGTATTGCATACCACTTGTATTAAAGAATCTCTTGAGAGGCAGTCCGCTCTTTTCATAATACATACGAAGTGTACTCTCATCCGGATGATCTGCCTTTATATCGATCACCTCATGCTCAATTCCGTTTTCTTCCAGCCATTTTAATGCTCTTTTGCAAGTGGAACATTTGCTGTAGCAATATACCTTGATCATAGTCTCCTCCTCGATAATACCCGTTAGGTAATCATCATTTTTTTCATGCTTATAATACCATCTATATTATATTATTGTTTCACTATTAATCTCGTTCTCAACATCTTTCTCTGGCAGAAGAACATAGTCAGTATCTGTCAGCTTTGCATTCGCAGGAGTCATTAACTCCCTGCCACCATGTCAAGTGATGAGTTCGAAATATGAAAAAGACCAGCTCATTGTGAACTGGTCTTATCTCGTTATCATATTAGTTCATCACATCCTATTGTAAACTACAACTTCTTCAGCTGCTTTTTTGGAAGTTCTCTTTCCCTCTTTTGCAGGATATCCAATCGGTGCTACTGCTATGACTACATATTCATCCGGAATATTTAGGAGTTCTCTGACTTTTTCAGGCTCAAACCATCCAAGCCAGACAAACTGCATACCGAGTGAAACCGCTTCGAGTGTCATATATGACATTGCGATAGCTCCATCCATGCTTCTGGCGCTCTGTCCACATATCATAGTCCTGTCTCCAGTCGCACATTCAACCAGAATAGCCGGTGCTGTTTCCACCCATTTCTGGTCTTTGCAGGCTGACACCATCTCTTTGATAAGCGCTTTGTCAGTCACAACTATATGCTTGTTGAGCTGCTGATTGCTGGCTGTAGGAGCAAGCCTTCCTGCTTCCATTATCAATGCCAGTTTCTCATCCTCTATCGGTCTGTCCGCAAACCCTCTTGAACTGTAGCGTTTTTCAATAGCTTCCATTACTTCCATTTGATCATACCTCCTAGATCTTCAGTGCAGTGATGAATCCCTGCTCGATTCCGGTGCAGATATTTGAGCGACCTCTCGCATCGCCAATAGCGAAGTACTGTCCGAACTGTGCTCTTAGCGGCTCTTCGAGATCTGCAAGAGGCTTCTTTCCGAGCGCATTGACCACTGTGTCTGCCTCAATATCGAACTCTTTTTCACCTATCATATCATAGACAGTGACCGAGTTCTCATTGATGCTCCTGATCTGGTGCGAAACGTAGCTCTTCACGCCTGCCTCTTCGAGGAGCGGATGCAGTGTCAGCTTGGTCATGAGCTCACCATCGATCGAAAGCTCAGGCATCATCTCAACTACCGCAACGTCCCTGAATCCTTTTTCAGCCAGCCAATGTGCAGTCTCAACGCCTACCTGACCGCCACCCGCGATGACTACTTTGCCCTCTACAGAAGCACCATGTGCAAGCACATCTATTGCTGTAACTACTTTGGCATTATCTCTGAGTCCCGGGATAGGAGGAGCTATAGGTGTTGCTCCGGTTGCCAGTATGACTGCATCACCCTTGAGTTCGCTCACATTCTCCTTAGTGATCTCGTATCCGAGATGAATCGTCACATTATCCATTCTGCCGAGCTGCGTCTCATAGTATCTGCGTACATTCATGAGATTGTCCTTGCATGGAGGTGTGGACGCAGCCACGATCTGCTCGCCGCCGCACAGCTTATCTGCTTTGTCATAGAGATCTACATTGTGGCCGCGCATTCCGAGTCTGTAAGCAGCCTCAAGTCCTGCCGGGCCTGCTCCGATGATAGTAACATTCTTCTTCTCAGCAGCCTTAGGATATCCGTTGAGGAATCTGTGCTCTCTTCCCGCCATGGCATTGAGTGTGCATCTGAGTGTCTGGTTACCGGATGCGATGCGGTCTCCTATGCAGTGGTCACAGGAGATACATCTTCTCATTCCGTCGAGGTCTCCGCATGCTACCTTATTGACCCATTCAGGCTCTGCGATCCATGCACGTCCCATAGCGACGAAATCTGCTTTGCCTTCCTCAAGCACCTTTTCAGCTACTTCAGGGTCCTGGAGTCTTCCCTGTACAATGACAGGAATACTGACCGCTTTCTTGATCTCGTCGGTCATGTCTGCCATGAATCCCTTTTCATAGTAGACAGGCGGGCTTATAAGCGACATCGTCTGGAAGAGCCCCGCTCCACAGTCAAGTGCGTCAACGCCTGCCGCTTCAAGCATCTTGCAAAGTTCGACAGTCTCAGCGAGCTGTCTTCCCGCATCACCTATGAACTCGTCCATAGCAAGTCTTACGATGATAGGCATGTTAGGTCCGATGTTTTCTCTGCATGCAGCTACGAGCTCGAGCAGGAATCTTGCTCTGTTCTCAAGGCTTCCGCCGTACTCATCATCTCTGTTGTTGAAGTATGGCGACAGGAACTCAGCGATCAGATATCCGCAGTGAGCGTGGATAGTGATAGCATCGAATCCGCATCTCTTGAGTCTTCCGCAGCCCTTGCCGAATACTTCTACACTCTTTTTGATTTCTTCTACTGTCAGCTTGCGGACTTTTCTCTTTGCCACAGGGCACTCAATAGTTCCTGGTGCAACATTAGGGACATCCTCGATCGAGCCTGCATCATAAGGCATTCCGAGAGCCTGTGCTCCGCCGCCCGGCGATGCGAGAGCCGAGATCTTGGCGCCTTCGTTATGGACAGCTTCTGTCAGCTCTGTGAGCATCGGAATGAAGCAGTCGTCATCGAATCTTGCAGACCTTGGATATGGATCGATCGGGTCTATCTTGGTGTTGCCCTGCATCTGATGTGTAGTGATCAGCGCAGCACCACCCTTAGCTCTCTCGACATAATAGTCGATCTCTGCCCAGTTGATCATGCCGTCAGGCGATGTGAAGTGTGTCTCGGTAGGCGACATCAGAACGTGGTTTCTGAGCTGCATCTTTCCGATCTTTCCAGGTGCGAGTAGTTTTTCAAACATCTTTCTTCTCCTCTCTTGCAACAAGGTGTTTAACTACAGGCTGTAACGTCTTTTCTCTGTCCCTATTGTTGTCTGCTCTGAATGCCCCGAGCAGAGTACAGTCTCGTCAGGGAGCGCGAATATGCACTCCGTTATACTCTTGATAAGCTCCTTCTTGTTTCCTCCCGGATATCCCCAGCTGCCGATCCCGGCCTTGAATATGGTGTCTCCGACGAACGCGACTCCGTCTCTCTCGCTGTAGAATGTCACCGAGTCCGGAGTATGTCCCGGTGTGTGCATCACCTTCAGGCAAAACGCCGGATCACTTGTCAGAGATATCAGTTCGTCGTCATTCAGCGGCAAAGCGCCGTCTATCGTTATCGAGGGGCCGCAGAGTGCTGATAGGTTGGTGTGTGCATCTTTAAGCATCATTCCGGTCTTATCGAATGCATATATCTCAGCTCCGAGTTCCTGTCTCAGCTGATCTGCCGCACCCATGTGATCGAAATGTCCGTGAGTGAGCAGGATCTTTTCGATCGTCCAGCCGTTTCTCCTGACTACCGACATCACCTTGTCAGGCTGAGCACCGGGGTCGATCAGGAATCCACGACCGGCCGCGTCATCTATATAGAAGTATGCGTTGACATCGAAGTAACCTCTCAAGGGTATGAGTCTTACCATCGTCTTCTCCTCTAGAAATGGAGTTCGCAGCCGTCAGGTCCGCAGGTCATGCCGCCGGATGCCTGTGCAGCTTTGGCTGCCTTTGCAAGCTTTTCCTCTCCGAGCACCTTGAGCATCGTCTGCTTCATACCTTCAGTCGTTTGTGCTCCTGAGATGCCATACTCTCCGATTACGAAGAACGGAACTGCGTGGATACCGTAAGCTGATGCCTGTGTCTCATCCGCAATGACATCGTCTTTGTATTTATCTGAAGCTAGAAGTTCTCTCACTTCGTCAGCATCCAGTCCGCAACCCTCACCGATCTGCTGCAGCAGCTTCTTGTCTGCAAGCTCTTTATTGTCTGTGAAGTAAGCTGCAAAAAGTTTCTCGATGACCTTGTCTGCTATCTGAAGATCAGCCTTGCTCTGAGCGAGCTTGGTCAATCTGTGAGCATCCATAGTATTGGTGAAAAGTGTTGTCGCGTATTTGAAGTCGATGCCTTCGCCTCTTCCCATCTCTGAGATGTGCTCGATAGATCTTCCAGCGTGCTCATATGAGATGCCGTACTTCTTTGCGAATCTTGTCTGTGTATCCCCTGTCGCATGCTCGCCTGCGGAAGGATCCAGCTGGAAAGCCTTCATCTCGATCTCAACATCTACATTTTCATTTTCAGCGATCTCTTCCAAAGCTTTCTTCATCCTTGCCTCGCCTATATAGCAGTAAGGACATGCATAGTCTGACCAGTAAGTGATTTTCATCTGCCTTCTTTCTGTCTGCTTCCGTGCAGATTATTAGAACATGTTTTATTATTTGACACTTGATATAATATAGAACGTGTTCTATAATGTCAATAGTAAAAATAAAACTCGTTATATTTTTCGGAGAAGGAAGGTCTTATATGCCACGCAAGAGCGGACGCCCTGTCAAGACAGACAGCAATGAAGACAACAAGCAGAAGATCATCGACGCTACAGTTCATCTCATAAAAACAAAAGGCGCCGATCATATCACTGTCCGCGGAGTATGCAAGGAAGCAGACGTTTCGATCGGGACCTTCTATCACTATTTCCGTGATAAGGACGACCTGATGATGTTTTTCGTCCGCACAACTCCGTTCAATGACGCCGAGCTTGGGACTCCCCTTTCTGACATAGCCTCCAGGATCAGTGAACTGTACATGATGCTCATCGACCTGTACCTTGATCTTGGGGAGGACTTCATGAAAAGCTTCTATTCTACCTCTAACCTTTCCCTCTCCGCATATATGGGAGAAGAAGATGGATGCTTTGCGCCGGATACTGTCATGGCAAGAAGCGAAGTTGAACTGCAGGCTGCGCTGGACGCAGGATATGTGGACGCAAAAACAGATGTCCACACTGCATGCATGGACATCTGCACTATAATTAAGGGCTGCGTATTCGAATGGTGTCTGGTGAATGGCGATATGGATATCCGTAAATCCGTCTATAGGATCATCGGAAACTACCTCAATCCGTTCCTACGCTGATTTCCTTCTCAACATCTTCCTCATTCTATCGTTTTTTTCTTTTCTTCTCCGGCAGATCTTCCCACATACTCCGTACCAACTCGCACAGAAATTCTCTATTATCTACATCATCTACCAGGATCATTTCCTTCGCA
>CADATR010000029.1 GCA_902790885.1 uncultured Eubacteriales bacterium | reverse complement strand
ACGATCGGATCGGGATTCATCGATGCGACCATCTCTTCCGTTACCAGTCCCGGCGCGCTGACTCCTATAAAAATATCAGCTCCCTTCATGGCATCTGCAAGTGTGCCGACGAGTCTGCCCTTATTTGTCATTCTTGCTATCTCTTCTTTATATGGATTCATGCCTTCTGTGCGGCCCTCATAGATCGTGCCCTTGCTGTCGCAGAGGATAGCATCACCAAGACCGTATTTAAGGAGAAGCTTTGTGACAGTAATGGCTGCAGCACCTGCTCCGGATACTGCCAGTGTACAGTCCTCCCACTTTTTGCCGGTCAATTTCATTGCGTTTATGAGCCCTGCAAGGGTAATGACAGCCGTACCGTGCTGATCATCATGGAAAATAGGAATGTCGCATTTCTCTTTCAGCTTTTTTTCTATCTCAAAGCAGCGCGGCGCTGATATGTCCTCAAGATTGACGCCTCCAAAGCTTCCGGAGATCAGGTATATAGTATTGACTATCTCATCTACATCCTTGCTTTTGATGCAGAGAGGGAAAGCATCCACCCCGCCGAATTCCTTGAACAGGACACATTTTCCTTCCATAACAGGCATTCCTGCCTCAGGGCCTATATCTCCAAGGCCGAGAACTGCAGAGCCGTCTGTTACTACAAGGCAAAGATTCCAGCGGCGCGTCAGTTCATAGGAAAGATCTGTATCCTTCTGAATCTCCAGACAAGGCTGAGCTACACCGGGCGTATAGGCGATAGACAGATCGTTCTCATTCCCTACAGCAACGGTAGAGGTCACCTCTATCTTACCTCTCTTCTCATAGTGCATTTTCAGACTTTTCTCAGCATAATTATGATCTGCCATTATTTGATACCCTTCTATAATTATTTCTTTATTAAACTCAAAACTAACTTCGGCCGAAACAAATCCTGTTTATTATACCATATGGGCAGGCACATTGCTCATTACAATCAGGCTCTTACCTTCTGCTTTCTGAACAGATCGACCGAGAGCCTGTTTCTGCGGATGTCTATGCCTACCGCTCCTGACAGGTCGGTACGGAATACCCTGATGCCTCTTTCCTCCAGCCGGTCCAGTGTCTGCTGATGCGGATGTCCGTAAATATTATTGCGGCCACACTGTATAACTGCGATACGCGGCTTTGCAGCATCTAGGAATTCCTCGCTTGAGCTCGACTTGCTGCCGTGGTGCGCGACTTTGAGGATATCGCATTTCAGCAAGTCCGTCCCCTTATAGAATTCGACCATGTCATGCTCGTCCGATTCAAGAAGGTCACCTGTGACCATGATCTTTTTGCCTTTGTAATGGATCATGTAGACTGTGTTGTGCTCGTTGGGATCATCAGCCGCTATCGGTTCATCAGATATCTCAACAGGCCAGAGCACTTCTATGCTTACATCTTCTGCCACATCGATCCTGGTATCAGGCTTTATATATATGATCTGCTTTGCCTGTGCCGCATTGCTGTTTCTGTAATCGGCCGGTATCCCTACAGCGCCGACGGGAAATACTTCGGCCAGCTCTGCTATGCCCTTGTAGTGGTCGGCATGCAGATGCGTTACGAGCGCAATTTCTACGGCATCGGCACCCCCGTGCATGAGATAAGGCATCAGTATTCTTTCGCCCACATTATAGCCCTGATCCGTGTCAGTGTCATCGTCAGAGCCGTCTGCAGCGCCGGCGCTGCCGCTTTTATAGCCCGTCTGCCCGCCTCCGTCTATCAATACATCATGTCCGTCAGCCCTTATATGGACACAGTCTCCCTGTCCGACGGATACGAATACTATCTCATCATCGGCTATCGTGTCGTACACGCATGCGAAGAGCATCGCAAGAGACATCAGCAGGAGTATTCCCTGCCTTACTATAGCTTTAAGGTTTTTCCTGAGAAGCATGACTCTGGTCCATTCTGAAGCAAGCCCGAATATGGCCATATAGATACAAAGGATAGCTGCTGCGCTCAGTCCTCCCGCTCTGATCGAAAAGCTGCCGTCAAAGCTGAGCAGGTGATTCACTTTTATCAGCGCATATGACATGAGCTCTGCTACACTGATGCCGGCTGCCGGCACTCTGCCGAAGGCGGCTTCAAGCATCAGCATAAGTATACATAGAGGCACCAGCACCGAGGCAAGCAGAATCACAGGTATATTTATCAGTATTGCAAGCGGATTGATCCTGAAGTATGTATAAGCGACAACAGGCAGAGTTGCAGCCTGCACAGCCAGCATCACTGCCGCTGCCTCTCCCGCGATCGAAGAGGCAGGCCCGGTAAGGAAAGCTATACCCGCTAGAGCCAGAAAAGACAGCTGAAATCCGGAGCTGAAGAGCTGATAAGGCTGAAAAGTGAGTATCAGGAATGCGGCCAGACTCACCGAAGTCAGAAGGTCGGCTCTCCTTCTCAGATGTGTTGAGCACAGGCTGACTGTCATTACGATGCACGCTCTTACAGTCGCGGTGCTCCACATCGTCATCTCGCCATAAAGCAATATTACCGAAATTATCAGAAGCGAGACCGGGAGAGTCCTTCTGCGCGATGTCATGGAACGAAGCAGGCCGTAAAGAAAACCTATGTGCAGGCCGCTTACAGCAAGTATGTGTCCTGTTGAGTTTCCGTTGAACTCACCGATCACATCCTCATCCATCTCGGTTTTGTCGCCGAATATCACCCCACGGATGAAGCCCTGTGTATCCGGACTGAATCTGCGTATGAATGATTCCCTTGCACCAAGCAGCGAACGCTTCAGAGTTATCCCCGGGGAGGTCCGTGAACCGCTGATTTCCAGGATATACGCTCTGAATCTGACACTCACTCCCTTGCTTTTCATGTACAGCCCGTAATCGAAGCAGCCGGGATCTTCCGCCGGAGGCAGCTCCGCAAACTGTCCCCTAGCTTCGACCTCTGCACCTGTAAGTCCGTATATGCCGGCATCCTCAAAAGCCTTCGACATCTCCGGCCCGGCGTTTCTCATGCACTCCTCCCCCAGATCCGAATCAAGAACTACAAGAACCTTCGCCGGGCCTGCCTCGCTGTTTCTGACCGTAAGACTGAGCTTATCGTCTTTGACTGATACCGAAGTCACCCTGCCTCTTACATAGTTTTTCTCATGCACATAGGACATTGCCGCATTGTACGACATGCACCTCAGCATAAACATAGCAGCTCCGGTAAGGAAAACTGTTATCAGTATGATCTTCTGTTTCTTAACAGCTTCCTTATTGATATCCAGGTGCTTCCCTCCCGGCGCTGCTTCTCTGCCTTTTTCATCCCTTGGAACAAATCCGGCATAGCTGTTTTGCTCAGTAAAAAAGACCGCTGCGGCGACAGCGGCGCAAAAGCCTGCGGCTTCAGCGGTGCGCCCCCTTTCAGACATAAAAAAGCCGGCAGTGATACCGGCGATGTAAAACAATGTATATAATGCTAACTTTCTTCTGAGCATGGCAGGTATCTCCTGCCGCTGATTTTAACGGATATTATTTCAAAAAACTGTACAGCTTTTGAGGTGCGGAAATTGCAGGATTTCATTCAAAAACTGCCGTTATTCGGATCAACCTTTGATCGCAGCAATCTCAGCAGACCTGTCAGCAGCCTTGAAGACTGCTGATCCGGCTACTATCATGTCCGCTCCGGCTTCTCTCACCAGGTGAGCGTTTGATGATCCGACGCCGCCGTCTACAGAGATCACATAATCCAGTCCCAGCTCCTCACGCTTCGCTTTATAATAAGCGATCTTTGGGAGGCTGCTGTCCATGAATTTCTGTCCGCCAAAGCCCGGTTCTACTGACATAACGAGGATCTGATCGATATCCTTAAGATAGTCGTCAAGCACTTCAGGCGCTGTTCCCGGTTTGATGGAAACACCGGTCTTTGCTCCCGCCTCTTTGATATGCCGCAGAGTATGAGCAAGATCTTCACAGGCTTCATAGTGCACTGTAATGTATTCGGTAAAAGGAGTAATGAAGTTTTCGATATACCTGTCAGGATCCCATATCATGAGATGGACGTCATAAGGTGCTGTGGTGATGCCGTTGAGGCTTTTCATCACTGCCGGTCCGAAGCTTATGTTGGGAACGAAAGATCCGTCCATTACGTCGATATGCAGGTAATCGATGCCTCTTTCGCAGATGTCCTTTACATCATCTCCCAGATTGGCGAAGTCTGCCGCAAGTATTGATGGCGCTATTTTTGCCATTTTTTTACCTCCTCGGTCATTGATTTATACGATCCATATCTTGAGGCAGCTATATGCCCCATCTGAAGCGCTTCTTTTACGGCACAGTCAGGCTCGTTTATATGCATGCAGTCAGAGTACCTGCAGCCGCTGCTCAGATTCCTGAATTCCGGAAAAAGCTCTCTGACAGCTATAGCTTCCATCTCCGGCATGTCCAGTGACGTGAATCCCGGAGTGTCATACAGCATGGTGCCGTCACTCATAGGGAATATCTCCACATGCCTCGTGGTATGCCTGCCGCGTCCTGTTTTGGTGCTGATTCGCCCTGTGGCTGCCTTGAGGAGTTCTTCCTCCGCCTCTGCGATGCCTGGCTCATCGGCGTGCAGAAGGTTTGTTATAGTAGATTTGCCCACTCCGGAAGGCCCGGCCAGGGCGACATTTTTACCGCTGATAAGAGCACGAAGGTCTGAGATCCCTTCCCCCGTCATTCCGTTTACACTGACTGCCGGATACAGGGTTGAATATACGGAGATAGCCTCCTTTACAGCCTCAGGACCTGCAAGATCCGCTTTGGATATGCAGATCACAGGATCGATCCCTGCCAGCTCACATCCGGCGATCAGCTTATCTATCACCGGATAATTTACATCGGGCTGAACTAAAGAAAACACAACCACAAGGATATCCAGATTGGATACCGGCGGCCGTGTCAGATAGTTCTTTCTTTCGATCACTCTGTGGATGACGCACTCGCCATCCTTGTCATTCTCATCTATATCAAAATCGACTACATCTCCGACATAAATGAGCTCTTTATTTCTTTTCAGGTTTCCGCGGGCTTTGCCCATGACGACAGAAGCGCCGTCATAGACAAAGTAGAATCCCCCTATACCTTTGACAACAGTTCCTTTCATACGCAGTCAGTTCGATCAGCCGTTGTCCTGTTCTTTGTTTTCTTCTTCAGTTGCCTGATCAGGCTGTTCCGGTTCCGGTTCAGGTCCGGAGCTTACCTGCAGGTCGATGGAAGTTCCCTTATCGAGCTGAGAATTTGCCTGATACTGCTGATAAATGACATATCCCTTTCCGATCGATGCATCCCAGTCATAGGTAATATTGCCCACAGTGAAGCCTGCTGCCTGGATAGCCTGCTTAGCATCTTCGAGAGACATTCTGGTCACAGAAGGCACGATACCCTTCTCAGTGCCCTTTCCGTCAGACACAACGATGTCTACCTTGCTTTCTTTATCGAGAGTCGAACCGGCGACAGGCGTCTGCTCAAGCACCTTGCCTTCCTTTTCAGGCGAGGTTGTCGTATTAACATTTCCAAGCTCGTAGCCGTATGACTTAAGGTAGGCCTCTACATCTTCCTGCTGCATTCCTATTACACTAGGTACAAGGCCTTCCTTATTGCCCTTTGAAACATTGATCGTTATTGTGCCTTCCTTAGGCATCTCGACACCAGGCGCAGGATCCTGCTGACAGATCCTGCCTTCAGCATATTCTGAAGAATAGATGTCCTTCCCTTTTTTGATTTTGAAGCCCTGGCTCTCAGCGACTTCCTGAGCTTCTTCAAACGATTTATCCATAAGGTCAGGTGCTGCCTTTGTAGCAGAAAATGCTCCCATCTTCCAGGATATGTACCCGCCGGCAATACCGGCAAGCAAAAGAAGGATGACAGTCGTGATGGCGATCGTTTTTCTGCGCTTCTTCTTTCTGTCGCGCTCTCTTGCCTCTACTACCTCTTCGATGTTTTTCTCGAGATCCTGCTTGCGCTTATTGCGCTTTTCAACGACCGTGGTCGATTCAAAAATGGAATCCGGAGCTATAGCCGTAACAAAGGAGACGTTGTCGAGATCCTGAATAAGCTCGTCGGCATTCGCATACCTGTTGGTCTGGAACTTGCTCGTAGCCTTCATTACGATCCTCTCGAGCGCCGGCGGTATGCTCGGCTCGAGCTCCCTCGGCGGAGTGATCTCTTCGTTGATATGCTTGAGCGCTACGGTGACAGGATTGTCGCCGTCGAAAGGCACCTTGCCTGTAAGCATCTCATACATAACGATTCCAAGAGAGTAGATGTCAGAACGCTCATCGACATAATTGCCTCTTGCCTGCTCAGGCGAGAAATAATGTACAGAACCGACTATCTTGCTTCCTGTCGAAAGCGTCGCATCATTGACAGCCCTCGCGATACCGAAATCTGCCAGCTTTACGACTCCGTCATTGGTCACCATAATATTATGAGGCTTTACGTCTCTGTGGATGATCTTATTCTTGTGAGCTATCCTCAGAGCTGCCGCAACCTGCTTCGAGATGTCGATGACTTTGCGGTAATCCATAGGAGCTTCTTTTTCAATGATCGTATTGAGCGTATCACCATCTATCAGCTCCATTACAATATAGTTGATGTTGCCCTCTCGGCCGACATCATAAACACCCACGATATTCGGATGAGAAAGGCCCGCAGCAGCCTGCGATTCCCTCTTGAAATTCTCTACGAACGTCGCGTCTTTTGTAAACTCCGGTCTTAAGATCTTGACAGCAATAAAGCGGTTAAGGAGTTTATCCTTACCCTTATATACGACAGCCATACCGCCGTCGCCGATCTTCTCCAGAAGCTCATATCGCCCGGAAAGTATCCTGCTTGCCATGCTTAATCCTCCAAATCAACGCAAATGACAGATATGTTGTCATTTCCGCCGTTTTCATTAGCCATATAGACCAGATCCTCTGCACAGACCTTCATGTCATGGTATCTGTTCAGCACTGAAAGAATCGTGTCATCATCTACTTCATCGTAAAGACCGTCGCTGCAGAGCAGAACACGGTCGCCCTGTTCAACTGCGACACTGAAGCAGTCAGGCTCGTTGTTGGCATTCGCCCCTATAGCTCTTGTAATGACATTCTTACGCGCATGGAGATGGGCTTCATCTTTTGTGATAGCTCCCATTTTTACAAGATCATTGACATATGTGTGGTCGTCAGTGATCTGCTGTATCATATCTCCGTGAGCCAGATACACTCTGCTGTCTCCGACATTGGCTACATACATCTCGTCTCCCCTTATGTAGGCGAAGGTAAGAGTAGTTGCCATGCCTGCATACTGAGGCTTGGCGCCGGACAGCTTTATGATGAACTGATTGACATAATTTACGGCAGCTCTGAAGTATCTGAAAACTTCATCACGCGAGCCGAGCCATTCAGGCGGATTGTGGCGAACAAATTTCTCAAGAGCATCAAGCGCCGACTGGCTTGCGATCTCGCCCGATCTGTTGCCCCCTACTCCATCTGCGAGCATGAAAAAATTAAGATCTTCACAGGCTCTCAGTGAGTCTTCATTGGTGGGTCTGCGTCTGCCTCTGTCTGTCATATAACCAACTCTCATGTTAATCAGTTCTCCGTCCTGTCAGAAATTATATTTTTCCCTATAATACAATAGAAAAATCCTACTTTGCCATTATATGGCATTAATGTTGACATTTCAACAATGCTGAATGAAGTGCCTTCTTTGCTTAATACTTGTTTAACAAGTTTTTCGTTTTCGTTTTTATTAAGCGTACAGGTTGAATATTCAAGCCTTCCGCCCGGTTTCACGTACCTTAGCGCGTTCGTCAGTATCCGCTTCTGAATGTCGATAAGAGCGTCGAATCCGGAAGGATCGGCGTTCAGTTTTACCTCGGGCTTGCTGGCCGCTACGCCAAGTCCTGAACACGGAACATCAGCAAGCACATAGTCAAAGGATTCCATGAGCGAGTCATCATACACTGCAGCATCACGCTCTTCTGCAGTGCATATGCTCACGCCGAGCCTCTCCATCGCGTACTGCGTGAGCATCACCCTGTGCGGGTGGATATCACAGGCTGTGATACTGCCTTTGTTGCCCATCATCTCAGCCATATATCCGGTCTTGCCTCCTGGAGCAGCACAAAGGTCTAGGACCCGGCTTTCCGGCTCAGGTGCAAGAGCTTTTACAGCTATCATCGAAGACAGGCTCTGTATGGTATAAAAGCCCTGTCTGTAAAGATCGCAGCTGACGATGCCGCTCCCCTTTGCAAGAATAGCTTCGCTGTTTTCCTCCGCTCCGCAGCCCTCTATGCCGGCTTCAGCAAGCATTCTGATGACCTCATCGCGGTCTGCCTTGAGTGTATTTGCCCGCAGATAGACCTCTGACGGCCGATTTAAGGCCTCCGCGATGCGGACAGCCTCTTCTCCGTATTGTTCGCTTAAAAGTGAAAATATGTCTTTGCTGATGGAGTATCTGATATATGGCTCCAGTTTGTCAGGTGCAAACTCATCCCTGCGTCTGAGGTAATTCCTCAGCATACCGTTCACGAAGCGGTCGCTCCCCTTCGCGGCAGCCTTTGCGAGCTTGACCGCCTCGTTCACGGCAGCGTGATTGGGCACGCTGTCAAGCTCATCTATCGCATATATGCCCATCCTCAGAATTATGAGCGGTCTTTGTTTTATGCTTTTTATGCCCTTGCCCGCGAGAGTATCAATGACATGATCGATCCTTATGCTGTTTCTCAGCACTCCTTTGGCAAACGAGCGAACGAAGCTCTCCCGCAGCCCATTCCGGCGCGAAACAGCTTCGTTTATTGCAATATTGGAATATGCTCCGTCAGTATATACGGCCTTGAGCGCCTCAAATACCGCAAGCCAGTCGTTGTTCATCAGGCGTTATCTCCTATTGCTGCCTGCGATCACAAATACCCTCAGAAGGCTGGCGACAGCAGTAGCAAGAGCGGCAACGTATGTCATGGCCGCGGCCCTGAGAACAGTTCTCGACCCTACATAATCCTCTTCATTTACGAGCCTGAGCTCTCTCAGATTCTGAAGCGCGCGGTTCGAAGCGTTGAATTCGACCGGCAGAGTGATCAGGTGGAAGAAGATGACAACGAGGAAGCATATGACACCGATAAGGAAAAGCATGCTCCCGTATGGCGATGCCGCCGAAATGAGCAGGCCGAAGAATATCAAAGGCCAGGAAACCATCTGAGTAAGGTTGACGGCAGGTACGATACCGTTTCTGAGCGCGAGCGGCGCGTAATGGGTAGCATCCTGCAGCGCGTGTCCTACCTCATGGCATGCGATGCACACCGAAGAGACGGAACGCGACGCGTATACCTCTCTCGACAGATTGAGGCTCTTGGTTTTCGGATCATAATAGTTTGTCAGTGAATTGCCGCCGTTGAGAACATTGATCGCCACGCCGGACAGTCCGTTGGCGTCCATCATGGCTCTTGCCGCCTCGGCGCCGGTGACCCCTGTGCTTACAGGGACCTGCGAATATGTGCGGTACGCGCTGTTGATCCTTGCCTGGGTGATCATTGTAAAAATGATGGCCGGGATAAGGACAAACCATGAATAGTCATAATAATACATCATAATATCCCCTCCTCCGCGCCGAACCTGTCTCCGGCTGAGAGCTTGTGCCCCCTCATGAAGTCTCCGGCGCTCATACGCTTTTTCCCCTGGAGCTGCTGCTCGAGTACTCTCAGCTTGCCGCTCAGGCAATTGATATAATAACTTTTCTTATCCGTAAGACTTACAGTTCCCGGCTCTCCGTCCGGGTCTTCGTCTATCACTTCAGCCTTGTAGAACTTGATCTGCTGTCCGTCAAGCCAGCTGTAGCACGCCGGCCATTCTATGAAAGCCCTTATCTTGCGTTCAATATTCTCAGCAGGCTCGTTGAAATCCGTAAATCCGTCCGCTTTTGATATCATCCCGGCATAAGTGGCTTCATCATTGTTCTGCGGCTCATATACCGCGGTCCCGTCCGCGATCGTCGGAATGGTCTCAGCCAGAAGCTTTGCTCCTGCTTCCGCGAGCAGTTCGGATACCTCCGTAAAGTCCATGCCGCGTATGCCGCACGCGCATCTGCTGATCATGTCGCCGGTGTCGAGCCCCTCGGCCATGCGCATTATGGTAATGCCTGTTTCATCAAGTCCCTGAAGCACTGCGGCCTGCATAGGCGAAGCCCCCCTGAGTTTCGGCAGGAGCGAGCCGTGCACATTGATGCATCCAAGCCTCGGGATATCGAGGACCGACTTCGGAAGTATCTGTCCGAAAGCCGCTACGACTATCATGTCAGGCGCTATCTCCCTGATGCGCTCTATGAGCTCCGGATCCTTTCTGATACGCGTCGGCTGAGCTGTCTCGATGCCGTGATCGATCGCCAGCTTCCTGACCTCTGACAGTATCATCTTATTCCGGTTGCCTTTTCTGTCGGGCTGTGTCACCACGAGCGGTATATCATAACCCTCATCTATCAATTTCTGAAGTGACCTTGCCGCGAAAGCGGGTGTGCCCATAAATACTATCTTCATCTACTGATTGCTTCTTTCTCTCTTCTTTTCCCAGATCTCAGCATTGCCGTCTTCCTCATCATCGTCCGCATGGCTCTCCTGCAGCTCATGGAGTATCTCTGAGTACTCTTCTACAGTCATCATGTCTTTCGCGATGTCGGAATACAGTATCCCGTCGAGGTGGTCGTATTCATGACAGAATACGGTTGCTTCGAATCCTTCGAATTCGTACTCGTGCTCCTCGCCCTGAAGATCCGTTCCCTTTATCCTTATTTTGTAAGGCCTGTCCACAAGGCCCATGTATCCCGGCACCGAAAGGCAGCCCTCACTGGACTCCTGTGTCCCTTCCTTATAGGTGATCGCAGGGTTGATCATAACGTAGATCCTGTTTCTCGTCTCCTCGTCTTCAGCATCCACATGAGGCATGGCTATGAAGAATCTCTTCATGATGCCTATCTGCGGAGCAGCGATGCCCACTCCGTCTGCCTCTATCATGGTCTCAACCATGTCAGCGCAGGCCTGCGCGATGCGCGGAGTGATCTCCTTTACCGGTTTGCATTTTTTGGCGAGTATCTCATCGCCTCTGATAGTGATATTTCTTAGTGCCATTTCCTGTACTTCCTGTTATTTATACTGACCCGTATGGGTTTATATCTATTTCTATGAATGCCGGAACCCTGTTTTCAGTCATGCGCTCACGGAAAGCCATGTATTCGCTGACATATCCGGCGCGGCTCCCGCGCGGGGCTTTTATCATGAACACAGCCCTCGCTCTTCCGTCGCTTCGTCTCTCATCTAACCTCGGCATCATTACCGATGCTCCTTCAGGTGCCGATCTGAGGCTTATCAGCCTGCTCCGGAAGGCACTGGCGTACTCCATGGCCGTGTCCTCATCGTCAGCGACAAGTCCGACCGAGATTATATCAGAGTAAGGCGGATAATTCATAATGCTTCTGTGAAGAAGCTCGGCTTCGTAGAAGCTTTCGTAGTCACCGGCCGCCGCCTCTACTATAACGTCGCTTCCGGGCTCATAAGTCTGGATCAGCACGCTGCTTTCTCCGCCCGCGCGCCCGGCCCTGCCGGCGACCTGAGTGATAAGCTGATAGGTGCGCTCCGAAGACCTGTAATCAGGGATATTGAGGCTCACATCGGCATTGATGATGCCTACGAGCCCTACATTCCTGAAATCCAGCCCTTTTGCAAGGAGCTGCGTGCCTACGAGTATGTCCGTACGCCCCTTCTGGAAGTCGCTGATAACCTTCACCGGATCATCTGCAGCTGAGGCGGTGTCGATATCGAACCTGTCGACGCCGGCGTCAGGCCAGATGCGGCGCACTTCTTCCTCTACCTTTTCTGTGCCTGCGCCCGCGTATCTTATGAAGCTGCTGCCGCAGTCCGGGCACTTATCCGTGACAGGGAACTTTTTGCCGCAGTAGTGACACACCGCGGCGTTCACCGATTTATGATACGTCAGCGATATGCCGCAGTCCGGGCAGCTCATCACGAATCCGCAGTCCGGACACAGTATGCGCGTTGAGAAGCCTCTGCGGTTGAGGAAGAGTATCACCTGCTCTTTGCGGCTGAGCGATCTGTCGATCCTGCGGGCAAGCTCTCTTGAGATGACGCTTGTATTGCCCGCTGCAGCTTCTTTGCGCATGTCGATGATCTCTATCGCAGGCATCACGCTGTCTCCTATGCGCTCTTTCATCTCAATGAGCTCATAGATCCCTGTCTTTGCCCTGTAATAGGATGTCACAGCCGGAGTCGCGCTTCCAAGCACCAGTACAGCGCCTGAAAGCGATGCTCTCTTGAAGGCTATATCGACAGTCTCGTACTTAGGATTGTGGTCGGACTTATAGGTGCTCTCGTGCTCCTCGTCTATTACGATAACTCCTATATTGTCAAGCGGCGCAAATACCGACGTTCTTGCCCCTATGACTATCCTGGCCTCGCCGCGCCTTATCCTCATCCATTCGGAAAGACGCTCTGATTTCTTCAGTCTGCTGTGAAGAGTGGCTATTTTATCGCTTCCGAATCGCTCTCTGAAGCGCTGAGCCACCTGTGAGGCGAGCGCTATCTCGGGCAGGAGTATTATTGCCGAGCGTCCCTCCTCAAGCGCCTTAGCGGCAGCCCTTATATAAACTTCTGTCTTGCCGCTGTTTGTTACGCCCTTTATGAGATATGCCTTAGTCTCGTGCTTTTCCAGAGAGCCGCATATCCGGTCCGACGCCGCCTTCTGCTCTTCTGTAAGCTCATATCCGGGATCGGAAGCCTCGATGCCCTCTCCCGCATTGAGCGCCTTTTCTCGTTTGCCGTCCACGGCAAACATCTTGAGGCCGTCGATGTATTTTATTCCATATCGTCTGCGCATCCACACGGCCGTCCCGACCATCTCGCTGTTCAGCGAGCGCTCCGGATCGAATGTGTCGATCTCTTTGACTTTTGAATCATCGAGGGCGCAGCTTACTCCCGCAGCGACACAGTACGCATCGACACTTTTGCGCCTTCTTGCGAAAGGTACTGTCAGCTTTGCTCCCGGCTGCACCTCATCAGGCGCCTTATAGGTATAGAAGCTGTCCGTATTTACGCTTTTACTGTCAATGACTACATCTATGTACTGCATCTGATGTCACAAATATGTTACAGGAGGAATATATTGTTTTCAGAGCACTCCTTATACATGTCTTCAGGCCATACCGACACCTGCACCTCTCCGATATGAGCCTTTTTGAGGAAGAACATGCAGAGTCTGCTCTGTCCGATACCGCCGCCTACTGTAAGCGGAAGCCTGTTGTTTATGATATCCTGGTGGAATTTAAGTTCTTTTCTGTCTTCCTTGCCGTCTATCTCAAGCTGGCGGAGCATCGATTCGGCATCGACACGAATGCCCATGGAGCTGATCTCGAAGGCGTCTTCAAGCACAGGGTTCCAGAGTATGATGTCTCCGTTGAGTTCCCAGTCGTCGTAGTCAGGAGCTCTGCCGTCGTGCTTCTTGCCCGATCTGAGCGCGCAGCCGATGCGCTTCACAAATACAGCGCCGTATTCTTCCGCTGCGAAACGCTCTCTTTCCTTTGCTGTGTTGTCCGGATACCAGTCCTCGAGCTCCTGCGAATCGATGAATTTGATCTTGTCAGGAAGGTCGATCCCGATCTGTGGGTAGTGATCATTCACATAGTCGCCGAGATCCTTTATGCACCAGTAAATGAGCTTTACTATGTGTTCAAGGAATTCATCGTTTCTCTGATCGGCAGTTATAACTCTCTCCCAGTCCCACTGATCTACATATATCGAGTGGATGTTGTCGAGCTCTTCATCACGTCTGATCGCGTTCATGTCCGTGTAGAGTCCGCGTCCGGGTTCCGCGTTGTATCTTCCGAGCGCCATTCTCTTCCACTTCGCAAGCGACTGCACGACTTCAACGTGCTGCTCGTTCATGTCCTTGATCGTGAATTCGACCCTTCTCTCATATCCGTTCAGATTGTCGTTGAGCCCGGATTCAGGAATAACAAACAGAGGAGCCGATACTCTGCCGAGATTGAGCTTGTCTGCAAGCTCTTTCTGGAAATGATCCTTGATCCTTTTGATGGCCCTCTGGGTTTCCGTCGGATCGAGAATAGGCGTATAGTCTTTTGGAATGAATAGTTTGCTCATTGTTCTTTCTCCTTGTTCTTAGTCCCTTGCTCTATTTTGCGTTATATCTTGCGAATTCGCATCCGCAGAAGTTTTGTCTGTACAGTCCGTACTTTTTTGAAAGCTCTACACTTCTTCCGAATCCGTTCTTCTTCTTGAAGTCGATATCAAGGAATCTCACACCTGTCTCTTCCTCAAGAGCAAGTCCGAGAGCCCTGATCTTATCATAGTTTTTGTGAGGACTCACAGACATCGTTGTTGTAAAGTAGTCCATGCCGAGCTCCTTCGCCATCCTCGCTGTCTCGCTGAGTCTCATCGCGAAGCACAGGTCACAGCGTCTTCCGCCTTCAGGTTCATCCGCCAGCGGTGAAGCCTTGAGCAGATATCTTTCAGGCTCATACGCGCCTTCTATATAACCTACTGTATAGAAGTCCTTATGCTCCTCGTTGAACGCCTCCAGGAAGTGCAGCAGAGTGTCGCGCCTCAGGTAGTACTCTTCTCTGTCAGTTATATTTGGATTATAATAATACAGAGTCAGAGCGTAGTCGGCGGCTGTTCTCTCCACACACGAGGTTGAACACGGCCCGCAGCAGGCGTGCAGCAGAACGGAAGGCTTCCTAGGCATGAGAGCCGCCCCGGAAAGCTCTCCGGTAATGATATTCATTTCATCGCAGCCGAGCTGCGGCATGCAGCCTGAAGTTTTTTCCAACGCTCTTTCCTTTCCGCTGATAACGGGATACGCAATAATTCATTCTATTGTATCACAAACGGAGGTCCCTTGATACATGCAAGGTGGTGAAAGATATAATTCGATAGGCGATCATCTTAAGAACGTTTTCGGGCGCAAAACAGTCAAACTGAGCATAGACGCCGGCTTCACCTGCCCCAACAGAGACGGCACGGCAGGATTTGGCGGCTGCGCCTTTTGTTCTGAGGGCGGATCGGGCGAGCTCGCATCACACGTTTCAGCATCTGATACGGATTATTCGGAGTCGATAAGTGATCAGATAAGCAGGCTTTCAGAAAAATGGCCTGATGCCTGTTACCTTGCTTATTTTCAGTC
>CADATR010000028.1 GCA_902790885.1 uncultured Eubacteriales bacterium | reverse complement strand
GATGTAGAAGAAAAGACTGCAACAGTAGCAAAGGACGGCACAGCAACTGCAGCGTTCAAGGACTTCTACGAGAAGCCTGTAGCTAAGAAGACAGGCGACCTGATCATCACAAAGACGATCGAAGGAAAAGTCACAAGAGAAGAAATCGAGAAGGCCGGAATCAGGTTTGAGATCAGGACTTCGGACGGCAAGTGGCTCGACAAGGATGGTAACGTAAGCGAGGAGAAGGTAGAGCTGACTCTTGACGAAGAGGACGGCTTCACTCCAACAGCTGACGGCAAGACCTGGACTAAGGTCTTAAGAAACGTACCGGTCGGTACCTACACCGTGACTGAGACTTATTCAATTATCGACGGATACGAGGTTACTGTCGTAAAGAAGTCTTCGACTGCTGAGGTCAAAGAAGGCGAGGAAGCCAAGGCTGAGCTGGCTGGTGTTTACGAGAAGGACAAAAAAGGAACTGCGGATAATAGCAAAGATAAGAAGGACGACAAGAAGCCTTCTAAGGGCGTAAATACAGGCGATGATGCACCATTCGCTGCATGGCTCACTCTTATGCTTACAGCTCTGGCAGGATTCGTTGCTTCCGTATTCAAAAGAAGATCAGACAGAAAGTGATCTATCTGTTTGATAAGTAAGACTGATCGGTAAAATTATTCAGTATCTTTACAAATGAAAAGGGGCTGTCCCACTAAACAGTGAGACAGCCTCTTAACTTGTCTGTCTGTCGTCTCGGCCGCAGCCATAAGAGATTGTTTTTATAAATAATATGAGTGTATATCGTCTTGAAGAAATTTCTGCTTTAGTATACCATTAACTAAACAAGTAGCTGAGGGAGTTCGAACAGAATGGCGCTGACATCTTTACCGTTCGCTTTGTTTGTAATTATAACGGGCATTTTTTATTTTGCTCTTCCTAAGAAACAGTATCAATGGGTAGTGCTTCTTATTGCGAGCAGTTTTTTTTATGTTTACAACAGCTTTCAGTATACGGTTTTTATCATCATCACCATAGTCACCGTGTATCTGTCTGCCAGAAAGATGGCTGCTATTTCCAAAGATACAAAAGCTGAAGTAAAGGCGCACAAGGGTGAATGGTCAAAAGAAGAGAAAAAGGCTTTTAAGGAGATATCTCAGAAGAAGAGGCTTCGCATACTAGTTGCCTGCCTCATTCTGAATTTCGGCATACTGTTTCTTCTTAAATACTTCAATTTCCTTTCCGGCAGTCTGGCGATGCTGATCGGAGGCTCACCTGAAGATGCTCCGCAGATCCACCTGCTCCTTCCTCTTGGCATATCCTTCTATACCTTCATAGCCACCGGTTATCTTATCGATGTATACAGAGAGACTGTGGAACCGGAAGAGAACATATTCAAGTTCGCACTTTTCGTCTCTTTCTTCCCGCAGATAATACAGGGCCCGATCAGTTCGTATAATAAGCTGCACAGCCAGCTCACTGAAGAGCACAGGCTTGAGTGGGTCAGGTTCAAGCAGGGTGTCATGAACATTTTCTGGGGACTGTTCAAAAAGCTCGTTATTGCCGACTGCGCATGGAGAGGCATCAAGATTTATTATGATAACGGCGGAATAAACGGCACCGGTGATTTTGAGGGGTATGGAGGCTCGATGGTGCTGTTCATCTCGCTCCTCTATGCACTTCAGCTCTATGCTGACTTCTCGGGAGGTATCGATATCTCCCGCGGCATCTGCAGGATCATTGGCATCGAGCTCGAGGTCAACTTCCGTCAGCCATACTTTTCGAAGTCAATAAGCGAGTACTGGCGCAGATGGCACATCACACTCGGTGCCTGGATGAAGAACTATGTTTTCTATCCTATTGCGATGTCAGACCTTTCGAAACGAATCAGCAAAGCAATCGCAGATTCATCGTTTGGAAAAACTGCTGCAGGGAAGCACCTGTCAAAGGTCTTCACGACCGCAATGGCCTCATTCATAGTATTCCTCTGTGTGGGTATATGGCATGGAGCTAACAGCAAGTATATAGGATTTGGTGTATGGAATGGCCTCATTATCATGCTGTCTGCAATTCTCGGTCCGGTCTATGACAGGTCACGAAATGCACTGCATATAAAATCAGACGCTGCATGGTGGAAGCTCTTCCAGATGCTCAGAACATTCGTGATCGTGCTCATCGGCTACATATTCGATATAGCTGATGATTTCACAAACGCTATACAAATGATGAAACTCATCATTTGCGACCAGAATAAGAGTGTATTCATGGAACAGCTGCATACCCTGGGGTTCCAGACTACAGAGTTTGCTACTATCATGCTGGGCATGATCATTCTGCTTTATATAAGTATAAGACTCGAAAAGACTTCGCTTGATACTCCGGCTGAGCTGCTGGAGAGACACAGCGGATTTATACAGTGGCTGGCTCTTCTGGGGCTCATCATGATGGTGCTTGTTCTTGGCACATACGGGCCATTGTATGACCCGGCTGAATTCGTTTACCAGCAATTCTGATCACAAAACAATGACTGAAACAAAATCTGAAACAAAAAAGAATAAAAAGACTTATCTGAAAAGGGCTGCGGCTGTTGCGTCGATGCTGGCTATAGTGCTTTCGGCAGTTTCGTTCATGTCGTATTACCTATGCATTCCTATCAGTTCGGATGTGACACGGGTGATCCAGTTCGGCAAGGAGCCTGAGAACAGCATAGATGTGCTGCTTCTGGGATCGAGCCAGACATATTCGGGCTTCTCATCAGCTTATGCTTATGGTAAGTTTGGCTATACATCGTATCCGCTGGTCATCTCCGGCTCATCCTGCACTGCGTGGAAACCGGCCGTCAGGAAGGCCCTCTGGACTCAGAAGCCAAAACTTATCGTTGTAGATACCTTCGGCGGAGGTTATGATGCCGAAACTGTACGCAGCCGCAAATACCCGCTTTATATGCTCACCAATTATACTCCTCTCTCATGGGAGAGAATGGAAACGGCATATGAAATGAGTGTACGATCGGATGAAAGCGATGCGCTGAGCTATGCTTTTCCTTTTATAAGGTATCACACGAAAGTTCCTGCCAGCCTTCTGACATTACGTGAAAGAATAGCGATCGACAGCTATGGACCGTCGCCGCTGAAAGGGGTCGAGACCATAACGGCTGCAGAGAAATACAAACCTCTGGATGAAAAATGTTTTACAGATGACAAGATCCCGCTTGACACCAATACTGAGGAGATAATCACTGATTTCATCGATTTCTGCAGTGATAAGGATATCCCTGTCCTCTTTGTGAAGTATCCTTCTGTGATGCGTTATGAAAAGGACTTCGAAGCGAACGAACGCATGAACAGCGTCCTTGAACTTGCTGAGAGCAAGGGATGCGCGACCCTCGATCTTGAGAAGAGATTTTCAGAAATAGGACTGGATGAGGCAAGCGACTATTACAACCGAAGCCATCCGAATGTACGCGGACAAAAGAAGATAACAGAGTATCTTGGAAGCTACATACAGAATGAGATGGGTATCGGGCCTTCAGAACTCGATGCATCTCTCAGTGAGGACTGGGACAGGGCTTCCGCTTACTACGAAGTATTCTGTGACATCGCCGAAGAGATGATCGCTGACGGTAAGTCGAGCCTTCTTTCAGATTCTCCGGGGATGCTGGAAACTATATCTGAACGCGCAAACGATCGATAGATCACGTGTGTCAGTTCCTAATGATTGCAGAAAGGGGAAAAATCATATGGCGTCACAGGTATTTGAATGGATAAGACGATCAGCTGCTTCATATGGAAGCAGGACAGTCTATTCAGACACGGAAAGAACTGTATCGTTTGAAGAGCTAGAACGTTATTCCGCGGCGGTAGCGACATGGGTCGCGCAGCACTCCGGGATCGAGCGTCCAATTGCTGTTATGACCAGCCGCTGTGTATTCACGCCTGCCTGTTACATGGGCGTGGCTCGTGCAGGTTGTTTTTACGCTCCAATAGATGCGGATGTACCACACCAGAGACTCGAGCAGATAATGAGTGTTGCTGAGCCCGCAATAGTAATTGTCGACAATGATCATCTGGCAACGGCAGAGGCTGTTGCAGGGGGCTGCGAGATCGTACTAATGGAAGATCTGCTCGCTTATCCGGTGGATGACGATCTTATAGCGGCAAGAGAGGCATCCGTTACCGAAACTTCTCCTCTCTATATGATCTTTACCTCGGGATCGACAGGGAAGCCTAAGGGCGTGCTCACATCTCATCGTTCCCTGATATGCTATCTTGAGGGCCTCAATGAGGTCATAGGGCTTGATGAGAGCGACGTGCTGGGTAATCAGGCACCACTTGACTACATTGCGGCCATAAGGGATATGTACCTGCCGCTGATGACAGGCGCGAGCACAGTCATGGTACCAAAAAACGAATTCGCGATGCCCGGAGCTCTTTTCAAAACCCTGAATGATTACCGGGTCACTACTTTGTGCTGGAGCACCGCCGGACTCGAGATTCCGGCAAAGCTCGGCGGTTTTACCGAAAGCAGACCTGAGCATCTCAGAAGAATAGTATTCTCCGGCTCAGTCATATCAAACAAATATCTTCGCATCTGGCAGGAAAACCTCCCGGATGTGACGTTCATAAATCAGTACGGCCCTACTGAAGCTACTGCGTCCTGCACGTATTATGTGCTCAGGGATGTTGTATCAGACGATACGGTGCTTCCGATAGGAAAGCCATATAAGCATTATCAGATAATGCTGCTCACGCATGACGATGAAAAGGGCACATGGGCTGAGACTCCGAGCGGAGAGATCGGTGAGATCTGCGTTAAAGGACCTTGCCTTGCGATAGGCTACTACAGATCAAAAGAACAGACCGATAAGGTCTTCATGCAGAACCCGCTGAATGATGAGTATCCGGAGAGGATATACCTGTGCGGAGATCTCGGACATATCGGAGAAGACGGAGAACTGTATTTCCATGGGCGCAAGGACAGACAAATAAAACACCTGGGCCACAGGGTTGAGCTTGCCGAAATCGAGGCGTATGCACTGACTGTAAGCGGAGTCACTGAGTGCGTGTCGCTCTATGATAAAGCGCGTGAACTGATTTATCTGTTCTACACAGGGCCTGCAACCAAAAAAGAGATAACACTAAGCTTCAGAGCGAACATGCCGGAGTTTATGGTGCCGCGCAAACTGGTGCCGCTTGATGAGATGCCTCATCTGCCTAACGGAAAGATCGCGATGAGCGAACTGAAGGAAATGATGAAATAATAAGCATGATCGGAGGAATCAAAGAATGGAAGAATTGATGGAGATCCTGGAAGAACTCAGACCTGACGTTGATTTTGAGGCTGAGAAATCCCTTGTTACTGGTGGTGTACTTAACTCATTCGACATAATTTCACTCGTAGGTGAACTGAATGACGCATTTGACATCACTATCAGACCTGCCAACCTGATACCTGAGAATTTCAATTCAGCAGAGGCAATGCTCGCGCTGATAGAAAAGCTTCAGGATGAGGAGTGATGGCCGTGGAGTTTGAGCTCAGACAAGCCTTCAGGGAGGTCGTTTCCCCTGCATATATATTCTCTGCGCAGGCTTTTGCCTCCAGAGCAAAGATGGTAAAAGAAGCCTTCGGAGACAGAACTGATATATGCTTTTCGATAAAAGCAAATCCATTTTTGCTCTCTGTTTTGCCTGACGAGTTTTCGAAGATCGAGGTCTGCAGCCCGGGTGAGCTGGAGATATGCAAAGCGCTTCACATAGATCCCGCTAAGATCATTTTCTCCGGCGTCAACAAATCGCAGGCGGAAGTCGATACTGCAGTAGACTATGGAGTAAGGATCCTTACCGCTGAAAGCGAGAATCATTTAAGATATATCAGCAAGGCTGCGTCGGAGCGCGGCATTACAGCTGAGGTGCTTCTTCGCCTTTCCTGCGAAAGCCAGTTTGGCATGGATAAAAGCGACATCTTCCGTATCATTGAGGACAGAGGCTTGTACCCGGGAACAGTTATTAAGGGTATCCACTACTTTACTGGAACACAGAAAACCCGACCTAAGGAGATCATAAAGGAGATCACGCGTCTCAACAAGCTGATCGACAGACTCGAAGAAGAGCTTGATTTCAGGACTGAACGTATAGAGTACGGGACAGGCCTTGCTGTTGACTATTTTGCTGAAGACGCGGACGATAAGGAAGCTGCGCGTCTGTCCGAAATATCAGAGTGCATACGTGAGCTGTCGAAGAGAGTTGAGCTCACGGTCGAGATGGGAAGGTTTTTCGCGGCTCCTTGCGGATGGCTAGTGAACACCGTAGCAGACACCAAATTCAATGATGGAACGCATTACGCCATACTGGACGGCGGTCTGCATCAGATGAAGTATGATGGACAGATCCAGGGCATGCAGATACCTGAGATCACTCATATCCGGGCTGAAGGATCAGCCGGAGGAGAAGAAGAAAAGTGGACTCTCTGCGGAAGCCTGTGCACGACCGCAGATGTAATTGCCAGAGGTGTGTCACTGGCTGGTCTTTCTGAAGGCGACAGAATTGTTTTCCATAGAACGGGGGCCTATTCCGTATATGAAGGTTTCTCGATGTTCCTGTCAAGAGACCTTCCATCTGTATACATGCTTGATAAGGATAACAAACTCAGGCTCATGAGGAGCCGCATAGAGACTGCGCGTTTCAACATGCCCGAGTATCTGCGCTGATGATACAAAAAAGCTCAATGCCTTCGCATTGAGCTTTTTCAATTGGAGGTTTTTTATGATGGAAATGCTTTAGTCAATAAAGCCTTTTCTCTTGAGGACTTTGACGATGGAACGGGCTTCGCCTGTACCGTCGATAATCCTTCTCTGTCTCTTTGAGTCGCCGATGTTCATGAGCTCAACGTCTGCGAACTCCTTCTGAAGCATGTCGAGAACCGGGTTGTTGGACTTGAGGCCCATGCAGATGCAGCCGTAGTCGAACTCAACTTCCTCGATGGATCCGTCCGGATTCTTTACTACGAAGCTGTCAGGCTTGACTTCCTGAAGAGCTGTGGACGGTCTCTGGTGTACGTTGTACTTATTCATCAGATCAACGATGCTGACCTTTGTGATAGGATCGAGTGCCGGTCCGACGATATACGGCAGCATCTCGATTACCGTGGTGTCCGCTCCTCTAGGCGCAAAGAATTCCACTACATCGAGTCCTACGGCGCCGGCGCCGATAACAACGACCTTCTTGCCTGTGCAGTCCTCAGGATAGTTGTCCAGATTGTCGATAACGCCGAGTACTGTCTGAACCTTGCCCTTGCCTACGTTTTCCTTGAGTCCCGGGATAGGGAGGATCAGAGGCAGCGAACCTGTGGAGTTCACGATGATATCCGGATTCAGAGTCCTGATGAACTCAGGAGTGGCCTCTGTGTTCAGGAAGACGTGCAGGTTGTGGAGCTTCTTGATCCTTCTCTCGAGGTAATCAGGGAAGTCTCTCAGTCTGCTCTTGTCAGGGAACTTCGAGATCTCATAAGCGAGTCCGCCGAGATGATCTGCTTTCTCGATGAGGAATGCTGTGCAGCCTACTTCAGCAGCTGTGCATGCAGCTTCCATACCGGCTGTACCGCCACCGATGACTACTACATTGCAAGGCTTGTTGACCTTGAGCTTCTTGTATTCTTCACCCTCGATGACTGCAGGGTTTACAGTGCATCTGATAGGCTTGTTGTTCTGTATGCGGTTGCCTGCGCATCCGATGTTGCAGCTGATGCATTTTCTGATGTCGCACTCTTCACCGAATTCAGCCTTGTTTACCCAGTCAGGGTCTGCGATAAGGCCTCTGCCGATGCCGATGAAGTCAGCGTCGCCTCTCTCGAGGATGTCGTTGGCTACCTTAGGGCTTCTGATGTTGCCCATGGTGACTACCGGCTTGCCGAATCTTTCCTTAACGGCCTTTGCAAGGTATGCTCTCCAGCCATCAGGGAAGCAGTTGCTGTCGATCTGATACTGCAGGGATGGGTTGAGGGCTGCTGAAACGTTGTATACATCTACCTCGTCTCCGAAATACTGCTCATGGGATACGCCGTGTACTACTGCAGGAAGAATGGTGAGGACAGAGTGCGGATACAGGCCGAGATAGGCAAGCTCCATGAGATGGGCTTAGGAAAAGTATTCAGAGAGAGCTTCTGGGCCATACTGAGCCCGGTCATCGTTCTCGGATGTATCTATTCGGGAATCACATCGCCGACGGAAGCAGCTGTCATCTCGGTGTTTTACGCTCTGATAGTCAGCCTGTTCATATATAAGGAGATACAGTTCAGAGATCTCTGGGGAATTCTGGTCGAGGCTATCAAGACGTTCACACCGATACTGTTCATACTGGCGACGTCAACTGCGTTCTCAAGGGTGCTGACTCTCATGCAGGTGCCTCAGACAGTAAGCTCGTTCATACTCGGCAACTTCTCGAGCAAGGTCGTGATACTGCTCGTGATCAACATGTTCCTGCTCATAGTGGGAATGGTAATGGATACCACTCCGGCGATACTGATCCTGACACCGATCCTTCTGCCTATAGCACAGGGTATCGGCATGGATCCTATCCAGTTCGGCGTGATAATGGTAGTCAACCTGGCGATCGGATTCGTTACTCCGCCGATCGGAGTAAACCTGTTTGTTGCCAGCGCGCTAACCGACGTGCCGGTCATGAAGATTGCGAAAAAGGCTTTGCCTATGATAGGTCTGTTCATGATTGCGCTGCTGCTGTTCACTTTCGTTCCGGCGTTCTCGCTGGCGCTGATCTAAGGGGGTTGTCATGGATAAAAAGAATTCAGTACATGCGACTGTCCGCTTCAGCGTGATGTGCGCGCTCATGATCCTCATGGGATGCCTGCTCGCAGGCTGCGGCAGCGGCGACGGAGAACAGAGATACGCTTATCCTCTGGCGACTGCGAGCCCTGAGGACACTGTGACTCAGATCTATGCAGAGAAGTTCGCCGAAGAGGTGGACAGGCTCAGCAACGGAGAGATAAAGATACAGGTCTACGCAAACTCCACGCTTGGAGGAGACCGCGAGCTTCTAGAATCGTGCAAGGATGGAGACATCCCGTTCGTGGTGCAGAACACGGCGCCTCAGGTGACCTTCATGCCGGATCTCGCGGTATTCGATGTGCCATGCGCTTTCGAAGACCTCGATGAGTGCAGGGAAGTGCTCGATGATCCGGAGTTCAGCAGTCTTATAAGCGGCGTCTATGAAGATGGCGGATACAAACTGCTGGGCATCGCCGATCAGGGCTTCCGCGTGATGAGTACAAACAAACCGGTCAGGGGGATCGCTGACTTTAAGGGACAGAAGATACGAACCATGGAGAATCCGTTCCATCTCGACTTCTGGAAATCCATAGGGGCAAACCCGACACCGATGAGCTTCGCGGAGGTGTATATAGGCCTTCAGCAGCACACCATCGATGCTCAGGAGAACCCGTACGAGGTAATCGTATCCAACAGGCTTTACGAGCAGCAGGATTATGTCGTTGAGACTAATCACCTGCCGCATCTGATAACGCTCATCATGAATGAGGACTTCTTCAGCGATATGCCTGAAGAGCATCAGGAGATACTGAAGCAGGCCGCGGCCACCGCGACGGAATACGCCCGTCAGGCATCCGATGACAGGATAGCTGACAGGGTGAAGACCATCGAAGACAGCGGTACACAGATACTCAGCATCGATGAGGAGACGCACAAGGCCATAGTTGACAAAAGCGCCGGAGTCCGCGACAGCATACGCGACAAGGTAGATTCCGAAGTCTACAACACATTTATTGAATGCATCGATAAATACCAGAAATAATATGTTTATATAAATGCCGCTGAAAATCATGGTTTCGGCGGAATTTGTCTTGTGCTGAGTACTTCAAAATGTGTTACAATAATATTAAGCCGCACTTAAAGACATGATAACTGTGTGGCATGGCTTTCAGAGCCGGATAAGGGAGGGAGTATGGAAACAGCACGTCTAAGAGCATTTGTAGAGACTGCGGACAAGGGCAGTGTCAAGGCTGCAGCGGATTCTCTCGGATATACGCCATCAGCGATAAGCCAGCTGATAACAGCGCTTGAGAAGGAGCTTGGCATAACCCTTTTTGTGCGTTCTCAGAAGGGAATGAAACCCACGACTGAAGGCCTTGAGATGCTGCCTGTCGTGAGGTCGTATCTTACCCATGAAGAGGAGATATATACATATGCGGCTGAACTCAGGGGAGTAACAAGGGGTAAGCTGACGATAGCTTCATATCCGAGTATAGCCACTACCTGGCTTCCTGAGATAGTAAGAAGCTTTAAGAACGATTATCCCGGCATACATATAAACCTGATGGAGTCGATCAAGTCTGATGTCTTTAAGCATTTTGAACAGAACGAGGCAGATCTGGCCTTTCTGGCGTACTCCGATCCTATGCCGTACGAGTACATACCGCTGTCATCCACAAGTGTTATAGCGGCTGTTCCTGAAGGCCACAGATTTGCGGATGCGGACAGCTTCCCTATAAAGGAGTGTGAGAATGAAGATTTCATTCTCGGATCCTGGGGCAGGGAGATGGAGATACTTGAGATACTGTCAAAGAACAATGTCCATCCTGAGATAAAGTACACTACATACGATACACCGGCGACCCTCGCGATGGTAAGGATGGGGCTCGGCATCAGCTATGTGAACGAACTGTCGGCTCAGTTCTGGAACGAGCATCTGGTAAAGCTTCCGCTCGACCCTCCGCAAAAGATCACATTCGTAGTGGCGATCCCTTCAAGAGATCACATGACGGGTGCTGCCAGAAAGTTCCTTGACTACACTCTGAAGTACTTTGGGAAATAAAAACAAAAAGAAAAACGCCTTCGAGAGGGAGGGGTAAGGCGCCTTTCAGGGATAATAATATTCATTGTTCATAGAAGCTTTCAATACAGCTCCTCTTGATGTATTCATTATAGCTATACCAATTGGTTAAGTAAAGTTAATAAAATTTGAAAGTAGATTAAGCGAAACTAAAAAAGCAACATGCATCCTGTAGAACATTTCAAAACTGTATATGAGCACAGAAAACTGGTGAGAGAGCACTGCTTCAGGATTGGCCTTTACAGGCAGGGACTGATGCACGATCTCAGCAAGTATTCACCAGTGGAATTCTGGCGCGGAGCTAAATACTATCAGGGGACACGCAGTCCTAACAACAAGGAGAGAGAGGTGAAGGGCCGGTCAATGGCCTGGCTCCATCATAAAGGACGCAACAAGCATCACTTCGAGTACTGGATCGACTATATAATCAATGACGACGGTACGGTGGGCTTCGGCGGCAACAGGATGCCGAAGAAGTATATCGCGGAGATGTTCTGCGACAGAGTGGCTGCCTGCAAGGTTTATCTTGGTGATAAGTACACTGACGCATCCGCGTATGATTATTACATGAAAGGCACAGGCACAAGAGTAGGTCCGCTTATCCATCCCGATACAGCGGCAGAGCTTGAAAAGATGCTGCGTGTGCTGAAAGACGAAGGCGAAGATGCGGCCTTCGAATATATAAGAAACTGGCTGAAAGAAAAATGACAGCAAACGGGCCCGGATCAGATCCGGGCCTGTTTAGCTAACAACGTCTGAAGGAATTTAAGAGTTGGAGAGAGATTATTGATTAACCTTCAATAAGTATTGTCTTTTTCTCAGGGAGTTCAGGCTCCTTTTCCTTAGGGAAGGAGAGACGCAGAACTCCGTCTTCGAATTTCGCCTTGACATCGGTCTCGTCGATGCCGTCACCGACATAGAAGCTTCTCTGCATAGCGCCGGAGTAACGCTCCTGACGGAGCAGTGTGCCCTTGTCGTCCTTTTCATCTTCATTGAGCATCTTGCGGGCTCCGATTACCAGATAGCCGTTGTCGAGAGTGAGCGAGATCTCATCTTTCTTGAACCCTGGCAGATCGATGTCGAGCTCATAGTTGCCGTCCTTGTCGCGGATATCGGTCTTCATGAGACCTGCCGCGTGCTTTCCGTAAAGCTTGCGCTCTGCTTCTGCAGGAGCCCTGAATGAAGGGAAATCGAAAAAGTCATCAAAGATACTGTCGTTGAAAAGTTTCGGATATAACATAGTGTTGCCTCCTTATATATGTATGATGTTTTAAGCTTGTTGTTCGCGGCTCTGTAAGCGCCGCTCTTATTTGTGACAATTATTTTATAGCACTTTTGTTAGCACTCGTCAAGAGTGAGTGCTAACATTTTTTAAAATTTTTTCGCATTGTGATTTTGCTGTGAAGAGAGGGTATATCAACCGGTTTTGTGATATTATATACAAGTAAAATTATGGGTTTTACGGAGGACAGTCATGAGAATAACATTTATCGGAGCTGCGCATGAAGTCACGGGTTCGTGTACTCTTCTTGAGGTGTGCGGCAAAAATATAATAGTAGACTGCGGCATGGAGCAGGGCGTCGATCTTTTCGAGAATATCGAAATACCTGTATCGCCGGCTGATATCGACGCAATAGTAGTTACACACGCGCATATCGATCATACAGGCAAGCTTCCTTTCCTGGTGGCAAACGGATACAGCGGCCCGATCTATTCGACCGAGGCTACACGCCAGCTCTGCGATATAATGCTCAGAGATTCCGCGCACATACAGGAGGCTGAAGCGAAGTGGAGAAACCGCAAGGGCAAGCGTGCTGCGGACAATGGCGAATACATTCCTCTCTATACTACTGAGGATGTGCTCAGAACGATGCCGCTGTTCAAAACCGCCGGCTATGGGAAGGATATAGAGATCTTTGATGGCATAAATATCCGCTACAATGACGCAGGGCATCTGCTCGGCTCATCGAATGTTCTCTTCACTCTGAACGAGGACGGGACTGAGAGAACGATATTGTTCTCGGGCGACCTCGGAAATGTCGACAAGCCGCTCATAAAGTCTCCGCAGGATCCTCCTCATGCTGACTACGTTGTCTGCGAATCCACATACGGCGACCGTTTGCATCCTGAGATGCCTGATTATATTCCGCAGCTCACAAGGATAATCCAGACCACTCTGGACAGAGGCGGCAATGTCGTTGTCCCGGCCTTCGCGGTAGGAAGAACACAGGAACTGCTCTATTACCTAAGGATCATAAAGGAGGAAGGCCTCATCAAGGGGCATGACGGGTTCCCTGTAGTTGTCGACAGTCCGCTCGCTGTTGAAGCTACCAATATATACAGTACTGAGATGTATGAATACTACGATGATGAAGCTCTTGAGCTTATCAGGGCAGGCATCAATCCGGTGACTTTCCCTGATCTCAAAGTCTCGGTCACAAGCGATGAGTCAAAGGCTATAAATGAAGATCCGACTCCTAAGATCATCATTTCGGCATCAGGCATGTGCGAGGCTGGCAGGATACGCCATCACCTGAAGCACAATCTGTGGAGACCTGAATGCACGATACTGTTTGTAGGGTATCAGAGTCCGGGTACGGTAGGAGGCAAGCTACTCGACGGCGCTGACTATGTAAAACTCTTCGGTGAGGAGATTGCTGTAAAAGCCGAGATACGCAGGATAGATTCATTCAGCAGCCATGCTGATGAGAACCACCTCCGCGAGTGGGTCGTAAAGGTAGATCCGGCAAAGAGGATATTCATAAATCACGGAGAAGACGAAGTCACTGAGAAATTTGCGGCTGAAGTCGCGGCGGCCACAGGCAAACCTGCGACAGCGCCATACAGCGGAGAAGTATGGGACCTTGCAGCCAACGAGCTCGTCCACAGGGCAGAAGTGGTGCCTGTAATCAGAAAGACAAGCTACAGCGGGTCAGACGATCACAGATCATCTTCAAATTACTCGCCTGCTTACAGAGACCTCAAAAAATCCGCTGATGAGCTTATGGCTCTGATCGGAAAGAGCCAGGAGCATTCAAATAAGGAGCTCAACAAGATGAGGAGAGATATCGAGGCAGTACTCGCGAAATACTCAGCCATGGAGGCCCGTGATGGACAATAGACCTATAGGAGTTTTTGATTCCGGCCTCGGCGGTCTCACATCTGTACAGGAGCTTCACAGGCAGCTGCCTGATGAAAGGGTGATATATCTGGGAGATACTGCCAGAACGCCGTACGGATCAAAATCACCTGAGACGATAGTGAAGTTTGCCATACAGAACGTAGACTATCTGGTGGCGCGCAACACCAAGATGATAATCATCGCGTGCAACACCGTTACGGCTACTGCGCTTGACGCCCTGAGAGAACGTTATCCGTCCATCCCGATAATCGGTGTTATACAGCCGACGGTAAAGAAAGTGACAGGGGACGGCTGCAAAAAAGTAGGAGTCATCGCTACCAAGGCGACCATCGGAAGCGATGTGTACGGACAGCAGCTCAGGTCTATGAATCCTGAGATCGAAGTGTCCAGTATGGCATGCCCGGCGATAGTACCGCTGATCGAAGACGGGCTTACCGATACGGAGATCATGAAGCTCACGGTAGCATATTATATGGATGATTTCGTCAGAGAGGGCGGCTTTGATGACCTCATACTGGGCTGCACACACTATCCGCTCGTCGCGAAACACATACGCAGTCTGTACCCGAACCTCCACATGTACAGTTCTTCGGCTGAGGTAATAAGAGAAGCAGCAGAGATACTTAAGGAAAAAGACATGCTGGCGTCCGGATCGGAATTTATCGACAGATACTACGCCAGCGACATGTCAGACAACTTCATTGCTATGACAGACAGGCTTTTTGCTGATACTGATTTCAAGATTCATCTCTTAAAACTTGAACAGTAGAGAGTTTTTTAGTACAATCTATAGGCTTGTGCGTTATGTGCTCAATTAGAGAAGAAGTACATGGCGACGGAGGAGTTATATGGAGACAGAATTCAAATACCGTCTGGACGACACATCTGTATTTGACAGCATAGTCGAGACTGCTGCTTCAGGCAAGATGGGGCTGGAGGCAGTTGAGACCATAGATATGCATGCTGCATATTTTGATACAGAGGACTTCGACTTCAGAAAAAGAGGGATCGCGTACAGGATCCGTCAGGAAGACGACAGATGCACAGTCACCATCAAGTGGGACGTGAATGTAAAGGAAGGACTTCACAGACGCGAGGAGTTCAACCTTGTCGTAAACGATGAGCGCTTCGCTCTCAACCCTAATATTGAGATTTTTATCTCAAGTGACGCTTATGATGTGCTTCGTGAGGCTGCCGGCGATAAGCCGCTCAGGCCTACCATTTCCATGGACTATGAGAGAAAGCAGTTCAAGGTGGACACTGGAAGGTCGATAAGCTGCATTTCCGTGGATGAGGGAGTCATACATCATATAGACGGACACATCGTGCCGGTATCCGAACTCGAAGTCGAGTGGTACTACGGTAATGAAGAGGACTTTATGGAGCTGGCTCACAGGATACAGAGCAAGTACGGACTTGAGACAGAAGACAGGTCCAAGCTCCAGAGAGCTTTTGAATAATCAGGCAACAATAAGAGTAAATATAATAACGGAGGAAAGATTCAAATGAAGGCTACACAGGTTTCAAAGGAAAACGGAGTCGTTAAGTTCAACATCGAATTTACGGCAGAGGAGTTCAAGGATGCATTGAACAAGGCATATCTTGCTAACAGAAGCAAGTTCCAGGTCGATGGATTCCGCAAAGGCAAAGCGCCTAGAAAGATCATCGAGAGCCGTTTCGGTCACGATGTATTCTGGGATGAGGCACTCAACGATCTTCTCGAGAAGAATTACTTCAATGCTGTTAAGGAGATGGGACTCGAGGTTATTTCTCAGCCTGCATTTGAATCACCTGAGATCAAGAGCGATGAGCCTGTTGTACTGACAGGATCCGTTCAGGTATTCCCTGAAGTTGAAGTTGAGAACTACAAGGGCCTCGAGATCGAAAGCGTTGAGACAGTTATCGGCGACAAGGAAGTCGAAGAAGAACTCGAGAGAGTACAGAAGAGCCAGGCTAGAATGGAAGCTGTTGAGGACCG
>CADATR010000027.1 GCA_902790885.1 uncultured Eubacteriales bacterium | reverse complement strand
AACAGACCCCGTGCTTTCGCACAGGGCCTGTTTTGTTATTGGTTTGTTTCTGTGATCGTATGATCGTTAAGCTATGCGACTATTTTGCCTTCTTCTGCGGAAGACCATCTTTGTATGCTCCGGACTGTCTTCTTTCCCAGAAGTCGAATGTCTCTTTTGCAACAACGCCGGAGAGAGCGAACAGAGCAACCAGGTTAGGGAATGCCATGAGTCCGTTCATCAGGTCAGCGAAGTCCCAAACAACTCCGAGAGGCAGGAAAGGTCCGATAGCTACAGCAGCTACGTAGAGCCATCTGTATGCACTGATAGCACCCTTGCTGCCGTTTGTCAGATAGTCGAAGCATCTCTCAGCGTAGTAGTCCCAGCCGAGGATAGTCGAGAACGCGAAGAGTGCGAGGCATGTAGCGAGGATAACGTATCCTACCATTGTCGGCCATGGGAATCCGTGACCAAATGCCCACATCGTTACTTCTACGCCCTCGAGACCCTGCTCGTTTGCGCCTGTCATAACTACGCAGAGACCTGTCATTGTGCAGATGACGATAGTGTCGAGGAATGTACCTGTCGAGGATACCATGCCCTGACGTACGCACTCCTTTGTCTGTGCAGCAGCAGCAGCGATAGGAGCGGAACCGAGGCCGGCCTCGTTCGAGAAGATACCTCTTGCAACACCCTTCTGGATAGCAAGTCTGAATGCAGCGCCTGCTCCGCCTGCGAGTGCAGCGTACTCAGCGTTAGCACCGAATGCTCCGGAGAAGATCTTTACAAGAGCTTCTCCGAGGTGACCGATGTTGAAGAAGAATACCAGCAGAGCGGATACTACGTAGAGTACCATCATTGCAGGTACGACCTTCTCGGTTACCTGAGCGATCCTCTGGATACCACCGACGATTACAGCGATAGTACCGGCTGTGATGATGATCGCAGCGATGACCTTGACCCATGTAGCGTCCTCACCGAATGCTGTGAATGCTACCTTTGTTGCGCCTGCCTCAACAGCTACCTTGTTGATAGCGTTTACGATACCGTTTACCTGTGTGGATGTTCCGATACCGAGAGCTCCGGCGAGAGAGCCGAAGAGAGCGAACATCTTGCCGAGCCATTTCCACTTAGGGCCCATGCCCTTTTCAATGTAGTAGAAAGGTCCGCCGAGGATCGAGCCGTCTTCCTTTACGTGTCTGTACTTAACAGCAAGAACACCTTCTGCATACTTTGTTGCGATTCCGAAGAATGCAGCAAACTCCATCCAGAAAAGAGCTCCAGGACCGCCGCCCATGATAGCTGTGGATACACCTACGATGTTTCCTGTACCTACTGTAGCAGCGAGGGCTGTTGTGAGAGCTCCGAAGCTGGATACGTCTCCCTCTGCGCCTTCCTCATTTGTAACGGCGTATCTGAGAGATAATCCGAGTCTTCTCTGAGGGTGGAACTTGGTTCTGACGGACAGGAGAATACCGACAACGATGATGAGAACCATCATTACGGTACCCCAGACGAGGCCGTCCAACCAGCTTATAAATTCACCAACGCTCATAAAAAACCTCCTTAGAAAAATCCAATAACTTATGAAGATTGGCTGTACCTGTCCGGACCGATGAAAAAACCACCCTACGATCCGAACTATACAATTAAATTCTAATGTGTTGAAACTGTGAAGTCAAACAAAAACATCGACAATAATTTGTCATATAAAGGGGTTTCCATTGAAAATATTGATATTTCAATGCTTTGAAATATCAACGTTTTCTTGACGTTTTCTTAAAGTTCTTTAAAACATGCGGCGGGTCCGGAAGGGTCTCTGCAGCACCGCATTGTAAACAGCCTTGCAAAAAGGCGCTGACGATCGCGCCCGGGCCTGTTCGGAGACGCTGCGTAAGACGATGTCTCACTGACTCCGGAGAGGCTTTGTTTTTGTGGAAATGAAAACACAATAATGATATAATTCATCAGTTATCTGCGGGATGAGGCCGGGACATCGGATGATCGATGTCTGCACCTGATCCCACCGGTCACGATCATACAGATGTAATGACTGAAAAGGAGGATCATTTACCATGAAAGAAGGTTACAGACCTTACCTTGAACCCGTTGAGGCAGTTCTTGCCGAGGCGGGCTCAGGAGAAAAGGGCCTGTCATCCGCCGAGGCGGCTTCAAGGCTCGAGAAGAACGGACCAAACAAGCTCATAGAAGCGAAAAAGAGAAGCAGTATAGCAAGGTTTTTCGATCAGATGAAAGACCCGATGATCATCATACTGCTCGCTGCTGCAGCTCTCTCGCTGATCACATCGCTGTATCAGCACGAGAATCCGTCGGATGTCTTCATTATTTTATTTGTAGTAGTGCTCAACTCCGTACTCGGAGTAGTGCAGGAGAACAAGGCGGAAGAAGCCATCGCCGCTCTGAAGCAGATGACTGCCGCCAGGTCAAAGGTGCTGCGTGACGGACAGATCGTCAGCATAGAGAGCAGCGGCCTCGTCGAGGGCGACGTGGTATTGCTCGAGGCGGGTGACAGCATCCCGGCTGACGGACGCATCATAGAGGCTGCCTCCATGAAGGTGGAGGAGGCTGCGCTGACAGGAGAGTCGGTACCGGTCACAAAGCAGAGCGAGGCTCTCGAGCTTGGAGCTGACGCAAAAGACATTGCTCTCGCTGACAGGCGCAACATGGTGTACATGGGAAGCACCGTGGTGTACGGCAGGGGAAAGGCCGTCATCACAGGCACGGGCATGGACACCGAGATGGGCAAGATCGCGGACGCTCTCGCTCAGGCAGAGGAAGAGATGACTCCGCTCCAGATCAAGCTGGCCCAGCTCTCACGCATACTCACAAAGCTTGTGCTTTTCATCTGCGCGTTCATCTTTGTGCTAGGAGTCGTCAAGGCCGGCAGACTCAGCGTGGATGTAATGATAGACACATTCATGCTGGCGATATCGCTCGCGGTAGCGGCCATACCGGAGGGCCTTGTGGCTGTAGTCACGATAGTGCTCTCGATCGGCGTCACAAAGATGTCGCAGCGCAACGCCGTTATAAGGCGGCTTACAGCTGTAGAGACTCTCGGCTGCGCGCAGATAATATGCTCAGACAAGACGGGCACTCTCACTCAGAACAAGATGACCGTAGTTGATTATGCCGGTCATGACAGGGACATACTTGCAGCAGGCATGGCGCTTTGCTGTGACGCTGAGCTTAAGGTGAACGAGGACGGCACTGAAGAGGTCGTCGGCGAACCTACGGAGGCCGCGCTGGTAGCGTACTCCTCGGTGCAGAATCTGCCGAAGACACATCTTGTGGATCTGTTCCCTCGCGTGGGCGAGGCTCCGTTCGACTCGGGCCGCAAGATGATGTCCACCGTACACAAGAACAACGACATGGACTCGCCTGCCGGATACGATACAGAGCTCGACAGGATAATCGCGAAGTCGGAGTATGTGCAGTTCACAAAGGGAGCGCCGGATGTCGTGCTCAGGCACTGTACACATATACTTACTGACCACGGGATAGAGCCGCTGACTGATGAGCTCGCCGCGAATGTCAGAAGAGACAACGCGAGGATGGCAGGAAAGGCCCTCAGAGTGCTTTCGCTCGCTGCCCGCGTTTACCATAAGAGACCGGACGACTTCTCAGATGAAGCTCTCGAGAACGAGCTCATCTTCGTAGGACTCCTGGGCATGATCGACCCTGTCAGACCTGAGGTGAAGGACGCCGTAGCGGAATGCCGTACAGCAGGCATAAGGCCTATCATGATCACCGGCGATCAGCTCGATACGGCTGTAGCCATAGGTAAGGACCTCGGCATCATAGAGAGTGCGGACGACGCCATTCTCGGCGCGGCTCTCGACGAGATGAGCGACGAGGAGCTCCTCAATAAGGTAGGAACCTACTCGGTATACGCAAGGGTGCAGCCTGAGCATAAGGTGAGGATCGTCAAGGCGTGGCGCGCCAGGAGGATGGTCACCGCGATGACAGGCGACGGCGTCAACGACGCCCCTGCGATCAAAACCGCTGACATCGGAGTCGGCATGGGAATCACCGGTACGGATGTCACCAAGAACGTCGCTGACATGATACTTGCTGACGACAATTTCGCCACCATCGTTTCGGCGGTAGCGGAAGGACGCCGCATATATGCGAACATAAGAAAGTCGATACAGTTCCTGCTCGCTACTAACATCAGCGAGGTGCTGTCCATACTTATTGCAACGATACTCAACTTCACCATCCTCAAGCCGGCTCACCTGCTGTGGATCAACCTCATCACTGACTCGCTTCCGGCTCTCGCGCTCGGAATGGAAGATGGTGAGGGAGACGCCATGAAGCAGAAGCCGAGAAGCGCCCGTGAGGGAGTCTTCGCCGGCGGCATGGATGCAGACATCATTTATCAGGGAGCCGTGACGACTCTCCTGGTGCTCGCGGCATACTTCATCGGTGAATTCCTTGAGACAGGACAGTGGCATATAGTTCCGAGCAACGACGGCATCACCATGGCTTTCCTTACGATGTCGATGTGCGAGATATTCCACTCGTTCAACATGAGATCGCGCAGACAGTCGCTGTTTGCGCTCTCCAGACAGAATCTCTGGCTCTGGGGATCGGCGGCGCTGGCAATGCTTCTTACGACTGTAGTTATCGAGGTGCCTGCGCTTGCAGCCATCTTTGAGTTTACTGTGATAAGCTTCAAGGAATACGCCATAGCGATGGGACTTGCGATACTCATCATACCTATCGTTGAGACCGTGAAGGCGGTCCAGCGAGCCTCTGCCCGCAGAAAGGGAGAGGAACTCCGCAGCTGACAGAAAGCTGATATTACATGGAAGATAAAGAAAGAATAGAAAGCGGAAATACAGAAAACAAAATGAACATGAAGCGTGACTCGGACAGGCTTGGCACAGAGCCTGTCCATCCGCTTCTGCTTAAGATGTCGGCACCTCTCGCGGTGTCGATGTTCGTCATGGCCCTATATAATATAGTAGACTCGATCTACCTGGGCCATTTCAGCACTGATTCACTTACGGCGGTCTCGTATTGCTTCCCGTTTCAGAACCTCAACGTGGCCTTCGGTGTAGGTACATCCGTCGGTATGAGCGCGCTGCTTTCCAGATACCTGGGCGCCAAACAGTACGACAAGGCTGACAAGGTGGCTCACAACGGATTCATACTGGCAGCTATCAACTACGTGATATTCTTCATTATCGGGTGCTTTGCCGCCCCTATCATGGGCCTGATCACAACAGCGGATACCGATCCGATGATCATATCCGAGGGAGAAGTGTATCTCAGGATCACACAGTGGCTCTCAATCGCGCCTATGATACAGTCGATGTTTGAGAGGCTCCTGCAGGGCACGGGCAAGACGAACTACATATTCTACATGCAGCTTTCGGGCACGGTGTTCAATGCCATAGTAGACCCTATCCTCATATTCGGGCTGTTCGGTCTGCCGGCAATGGGCGCAAAGGGTGCCGCTCTGGCTACAGTATTCGGGCAGATACTCGGCTGCATGCTGGGCTTCACTTTCAACAGAAAGTTCAATAAGGAGATCGGTCTTTCGCTGCGCAAGCTGCGCCCGCACTGGCAGTCAATGAAGGATATCTACAGGATCGGCATACCGTCCATAGTGCTGCAGTCTGTCGGAGCTGTGATGAACTTCAGCATCAACAGAATACTCGCGGCGTTCTCTGACCTTGCGGTCACCACCTTCGGAGTGTACTTCAAACTGCAGAGCTTCGTGTTCATGCCTATCTTCGGCATGAACAACGCGTCAGTGCCTATCATCGCGTACAATTACGGCGCGGACAGAAAAGACAGGCTCGAGAAGACCATGAGCATCGGCGCCAGATACGGCATAGGAGCGATGTCTGTGGGCACGCTCATATTCTGGCTCTTCCCTGAGCAGCTTATGGCGCTGTTCAACGCTCCGCCTGAAATGGTAGCCATGGGAGTGGTAGCTCTTCATGTCATTTCGCTCAACTTCCCGTTCGCGGGATACGCCATCATGAGAGGCGCCGCCTTCCAGGCACTGGGAAAGAGCGTATACAGCATGAACATCTCGCTTGTCAGGCAGCTGCTCATAATCATACCGTGCGCCTATATCTTCGCTAAGATCGGCGGAGTGGACATGGTATGGTGGGCTTTCCCTGCAGCCGAGGTCGCGGGATTTACGATGTCGATGCTATATACGAAACGCATCAGAAGGACTATAATAAACAAGATGACACCGCGCTAGAGACTCGGCACTGCGACTGGCTGCCGGAAGCAGACAGAGCAGATGCGAGTCCTATGGCAGGTCTGCCCGAGAGATCGAGCATAAAGCGAAGATCGATCGGCTGCAGACTACGGCTGAGCGGAAGGGAACCCTATAGAAGCATGACTGAAAAACAGCAGGTAAGAAAGCAGATACGCGAAAAGATCAAAGCGACTTCGGAGGAGTACAGAGACAGCGCCTCCGCCGCGATCTCTTTGAATGTGCTTACAATGCCCGAGGTGCGCGACTGCAAAACGATACTCGCCTATTTCTCGGTGGGCAGCGAGCCGGCTACCCTGGCTCTTATCAGCAAGCTGCTCGGGGAGGGCAAGAGAGTCTGCCTGCCGCTCTGCACTGACCTCGATGAAGAGGGACGCAGAACAGGCGTTGTGGACGCCATGGAGGCAAGGGTCATAAAGAGCTTTGACGATCTTGTTCCGGGAGCGTACGGAATCCCTGAGCCTGCGGCGGATACCGAGATGATGCCGCCTGAGTATATGGACCTAATAATACTCCCGTGCCTGTCTTGCGACAGAGAATGCAACAGGATAGGCCACGGCGCGGGCTATTACGATAAATACCTGAGCAAAATAAGAAGCGATTGCTTCACGCTGGCCATGTGCTTTGAAGAGGTGCTTGCGGATGAGATTCCGACAGAGCCTCATGACAGAAAGGTAGACGCGGTCGTGACCGAAAAACAGATCTACCGATGGCGCCGCTGAGCTTGTTGAGAGCCGCCTGCAATATAGTCGTCAGGCACGCTCTCGCTGACATTCGGACGCAGCGGCACTAAGCTCTGTCTGCGCCTGACGGCTTGCCAGTCGCTAAGGGCCGGCGTCCTCGAGTCACCTGCCGACTATATTGAAGTCGGCTCTAATATACTCTAGCTGAAGATGCTCTCCCGGTGGGCTCAGGCCTCCGGATCATGAGATACAAAAAGAAAAGGGGAAAAAGATGGCTAAAAAGAAGATAATGCTTACGGGCGACCGCCCTACAGGAAGACTCCATATCGGACATTATGTAGGCTCTCTCAGACAGAGGCTCGAGCTGCAGAATGACCCGAGTTATGAGAAGGTATTCGTTATGATCGCGGACGCGCAGGCGCTGACCGACAACTTCGACAATCCTGAGAAGGTCAGGGAAAGCGTGTTCCAGGTAGCTCTTGACTACCTTTCAGTGGGGCTCGATCCTGCAAAGACAAACATGTTCATACAGTCCGAGATCCCGCAGCTCCACGAGCTGACGGTATACTACATGAATCTCGTCACGGTAAGCCGCGTACAGAGAAACCCGACCGTAAAGGCGGAGCTCAAACTGAGAGGCTTTGAGGGCGAGAGCGTGCCGGTCGGATTCTTTACATATCCTATCAGCCAGGCCAGCGATATCACGGCGTTCAAGGCCACTATCGTTCCGGTCGGCGAAGACCAGGAGCCTATGCTCGAGCAGTGCAGGGAGATCGTAAGATCGTTCAACCGCACATACAACTGCGACGTGCTCGTAGAGCCTGAGATCTATCTGCCTCCGAACGAGGCGTGCCTCAGACTCCCGGGAACGGACGGGCAGGCAAAGATGTCCAAATCGCTCGGCAACACCATTTACCTTTCTGACGATGAGGAGACTCTCCGCAAAAAGGTCATGTCGATGTTCACCGATCCGGGCCACCTCAAGGTGAGCGACCCGGGCAAGGTAGAGGGCAACACGGTATTCACATACCTCGATGCATTTGTGCAGCCTGATTCGTTCGAGAAATTCCTGCCGGAGTACAAGGACCTCGATGAGCTGAAGGCTCACTACAGAAGAGGCGGACTCGGTGACGTGAAGGTGAAGAAATTCCTCTTCGCGGTACTGAACGACTTCCTCGCTCCTATCAGGGAGAGAAGGGCGTACTTCGAGGCGCATCCTGAAGAGGTGATAGCGGCTCTGACTGCGGGTACTGAAGAGGCCAGAAGAACGGCGGAGCAGACCCTCAGCGAAGTGAAGAAGGCCATGCAGATCGACTACTTCAATCAGTGGGCTGAAGAGTTCGGAAAATAGAAAAACAGTCTGCCCGGGGCAAGATGAGTCCCGGGCAGTTCGTTAAAATCAGAGCGAAGCCTGCAGCGCGGGCCTTGAAGAATGAAAGAAACTGAAACAAGCGGCGGATCGCCGGTGGTCGCTAACCTGCGCCGGCGAAAAAAGTTCAAATATGTGCTTATACTCGAGGGCACCCTGATAGGTTTTATCACAGGTGCTCTCATTTCAGTGTTCAGGCTTATGCTTACAGGGGCCGACAGGCTCAGGGGCATGCTGGCTGACCGCGTGCAGGGCGGAGGGGCGCCGGAGGCGCTGCTGTGCGCCCTTATACTCATAGCGATAGCGCTGATCGTATCCTGGCTGCTCGGACGGGAGCCGGATATCGCCGGCTCGGGCATCCCGCAGGTGGAAGCTGAGCTCAGGGGGCAGAAGGATATGTGCTGGTGGAGGGTGATCGCTGCCAAGATGGCGGGATGCGCCCTGGCGATAGGAGGCGGACTTGCGCTTGGCCGGGAGGGGCCGAGCATTCAGCTCGGCTCGATGGTCGGCAAGGGCGTGGCAAGGGCCGGCCATCGCCTGCTCACCGAGGAGCGCCTTCTTATCACATGCGGAGCGGGAGCAGGCCTCTCGGCCGCGTTCGGAGCCCCGCTGGCAGGAGCCATATTCAGCCTTGAAGAGCTGCACAGAAACTTTTCGGCAGAGGTGCTCCTTACCACCATGGCCGCGAGCGCTGCAGGCGACTTTGTTGCCGCCAACATACTCGGCCTCGCGCCCGTGTTCGCCATAGATGCCGAACACGGACTGCCCCTCAGATACTACTGGGCAGTAGTCCTGCTCGGACTTGCGCTCGGCCTTTTCGGCGTCCTCTACAACAGAACCATAGCCTTCATGCAGGACTTCTTCGGACGCATCGGAAAAGCCTTTGCCTCCCTGGTAAAAAGATTGCCGGGAAACAGGCACAGCATAATCAGGGACGGATTCCACCTGTCGACCACAGAAGAGCGCTTCGACAGAACGGGAAGGATGCTTGCGGCTCTGTCACTCGCCTACATCCTATTCTTCGTTTATCCTGAGGCACTGGGATCGGGGAGCTCGCTGGTAAGCGCGGTCAGCCACGGCGAATACGCGCTCGGAGGACTGATCGTCCTTCTTCTGATCAAGTTTGTCTTCTCGACAGCAAGCTTCGGCTCGGGCTCGCCGGGCGGTATATTCCTGCCTCTGCTCGTGCTCGGAGCCGTTACGGGCGGACTCTTCTGCAGGCTGCTCGGGCTTGCGGGAATGGATCAGAAATACATCACGGCTTTCGTCATCATAGCGATGGCGGGCTATTTCGCAGCCATAGTGAGAGCCCCGGTCACGGGGGTGGTGCTCATCACGGAGATGACCGGAGACTTCAACACTCTTCTCCCGCTGGTGCTCGCATCCCTGGTCGCATATCTTACGGCGGAGTCTCTCGGGGCGAAGCCTATATATACGCAGCTTCTCGAGAGGAGCATGGGAAAGTCGCCGGCCGGAAGAGCTTCAGCAGGGCGAAGGGCGTCGCTTCGCGACAGAAAGACGGTCATTGACGCGGACGTGGACGTAGGCTCGCACATGGACGGACGCAGCGTAGCGGAATTCGGGCTGCCTCTCGGCACCCTCATAGTCTCTGTCGTGCGCGACGGCATAGAGATAATACCGGACGGACACACCATACTGAGAGCGGGGGATGAGCTCGAGATACTCACCAGGGCAAACGATCTGGCGGATGTCGAAAGCATAATCGACTCAGTCTGCCGGGTAGTCGAGGAATAAATTTCACATATTCAACGAATATTACACGCCGTATGGTGTTACAATCACTTTGTATCTATTATAGGTAATGATGCTGAGGCATAAACGAGCACATTTATGATTCGGAAAGTTGTTGGTATCTATTACAGCCCGGTCGGGGGCACGGAGATCATGACCGAGGCCCTTGCCCGGAAGGTAGGCGCCATCCTGGACGACAACAGTCCTCTGGACGTCAGCGTTGAGTGCTATGACATGCTCGAGGAGCACAACGGGCTCGTCTTTGATGATGAGACCGTAGCTGTTATCGGCATGCCTGTTTATGTTGGGAAAATCCCGCTGCCGGCAGCCGAGGCAATGAAACGCTTTGCGGGCAACGGTGCCATGACTCTTGCCGCTGTTTCTTACGGCGGACGCAAATACGGTAATGCGCTATTTGAACTCAAGAGGCTGGCTGAAGACTGCGGCTTTAAGGCAATTGGCGCGGGAGCATTCATGATCAGCTACATGGCGCTCAGAGGCAGCTCAAGAGGCTCGGCCCCGGTGATCGATCTTGAATCACTTTATGATTTCGGCAAGGCTGCATCTGAAAAGATCGGGAGACTCTCGGGCAGCGAGATAGCAGAATTCAGAATAAAGCCTGTGCCTGTGGAAGTAAACGGAAGGATGCCGGTGCACATGATCAGCCGTGTCTCTCCGAAAGCGGCCGCTCTGGCTCAGGAAGTGTTCAACAAGCTGAGCGTACTCAGAAGAAATTCGGAGTGGTTCCTCTGATTGTATACAATAAGGAGGATTTTTAGCCTTTCTTATAAATGCATCAACAAGATCAGATAATATGCAATCGAAGTGCTGTCTTTGCAAAAGACAGCTTTTTTATTGAAAAATGTCCCGCAAATGCTGAAAAATCAAAAAGAAAAGACTAAATAACTGTTGACTGGAGAATGGATGCACACTAAAATACATGTATACAAATTTGAGCGACTATTATATCATTGCCGCATAAATGGCCGGAGGCTTCAAATATGAAAACAACAAACGAGATCGAAATGGAAGAGTCCGCAAAGAGAAGGACCAGACTCAACGAAAAGACCAACCTTCTTGAGATGGAAAACCATCACTATGAGGTGCAGGATATTCCTGATCCGAATCTTTACCGTGAATTCTTCGAATATACAGAGATACCTAAGGTAGGCTTCAACTTCAGAACGAGCCCGTTCGGAATGCCAGACCAGGTATATATAACCGACTCCACATTCCGCGACGGCCAGCAGTCGAGAGAGCCGTACACCACCAAGCAGATCGTCGAGATCTTCAAGATGATGTCCAAGCTCTCCGGACCTAAGGGAATAATCAGGCAGACGGAGTTCTTCACATACTCCGACAGGGACAAGGAGGCCATCAGGGCGTGCCAGGATCTCGGACTCGAGTTCCCGCAGATCACCACCTGGATCAGAGCCAAAAAGGAGGACTTCAAGATAGTCAAGGAGATGGGCGTCAAGGAGACGGGTATCCTCACGAGCTGCTCCGACTATCATATCTTCTACAAGCTCGGCATGTCGCGCAAGCAGGCTATCGATCACTATCTGTCGATCGTCTATGAAGCCTTCGAGGCGGGAATCACTCCGCGCTGCCACCTCGAGGACGTAACGAGAGCCGACTTCTACGGTTTCGTTGTTCCTTTCGTAAGCGCCATCCAGGACATGGCTGCAGAGGAGGGCATGACCGCAAAGATCAGAGTATGCGATACGATGGGATTCGGAGTCCCGTATCCGGGCGTTGCTCTTCCGAGATCGGTGCCGGGCATCATCTACGGACTTCACGAGTACGCTAAAGTGCCGAGCGCATGGCTCGAGTGGCACGGCCACAACGACTTCTATAAGGCTGTCGTCAACGCGGCTACGGCATGGCTCTACGGATGCGGAGCAGTAAACTGCACGCTCTTCGGTATAGGCGAAAGAACAGGCAATATCCCTCTCGAAGCGATGGTATTCGAATACGCGCAGCTGAAGGGTACTCTCGACGGAATGGATACGACGGTGATCACCGATCTCGCAAGATATTACGAGCAGAACGTCGGATACCAGCTGCCTCCGCAGACACCTTTCGCCGGGGCAAACTTCAATGTCACCAGAGCAGGCATACACGCCGACGGTCTTCTGAAAAACGAGGAGATCTACAACATTTTCGACACTGAAAAGTTCCTCAAGCGTCCGCCTCTGGTAAACGTAAGCCAGAGCTCCGGAGCCGCCGGCATCGCGCACTGGCTCAACGCGAGCTACGGCCTCAAGGGCGACAAGCAGGTCGACAAACACAGCGCAGTTGTGCTTTACGTCAAGGACTGGGTCGACGAAGAGTACGCTTCGGGCCGTGTGGCAGAGATAGGCGCAGCCGAGATCTACAACAAGGTAAACGAATTCATGACCCTGCAGCAGTAAAGCTGCCCGGGGTAATGCTTGCAACACAGACCCTTACAGCCGATTCATATGTCTCAGGGCTTACCGTGGGTGAAGGCTCGGCGATCGATCTGAACGGCCACAAGCTTTATGTGGACGGCAAGGAATATACATCCGGATCCGCCTCGACAGGAGAGGCATTCGATATAAGCACGGGGAGCGGATCCGTCAGCGGGGCTCCGGAAGGCAGCGGCGGCCCGGGAGGCACACCTCCTGATGGAGAGCCTCCTGAAAAACCGGACGGAAACGGCGGCGGCCCCGGCGGCACACCTCCGAGCGGCGAACCGCCTGAAAAACCGGGCAGCAATAACTGATACGGCAGCCGGTGATATCTGCATACGGCAGCGGATAAGCTGCCGTCCGGCAACATAACAACTGAAGCGGGCCTTGCGGCCCGCTTTTGTAATTGTGCAAATAAGCAGGACATAATGGAAAATATTTTTACTTTTATGTCAAATATATTTGACAAATAGCTATTGGTGATGTATTATCACCATGCAAGGATATCCTGAAACCGGAAAAACGCTAAACAGAAAGCGGAAGATATACAGAATATAAACCGGAAGGAGGCAATAAAATGAGTACAAGTTATGCAGCTGGTCTTGCGTTCGGAATAGTGACCGCGCTTATAATAGTCGCGTTAGTATGGAAATTCAGTAAGAAATCGATGAAAGGCACTTTTGATGAGAGGCAGGAGCTCGTCAGGGGCAGGGGTTACAAATACGCATGCTTCACGATTCTGATAATGCTGACGCTCGATCTTTTCGCAGAGAGCTTCGGTGCGTTCGAGACACTGCCGGTAAGCCGCAGCCTCGCGATATTCATAATGATACTTGCAGGCGTGATGGTATACGCTCTCTACTGCATAAAGAATGATTCGTACTTCGGCGTAGGCACAGATGCCAGGACATACCGCGCCGTGATGTGGGTCGTCTTAGCCTGTAACGCGGTTTCAGGGATCAACGGTCTCAGAAGCGGAGTCATGGAGGGCGGCAAGCTCGCTTTCGGCCCGTGCGCGTCACTGCTCTTCTGTCTGGCCTTCGTGATCATCCTGATCTCACTCAGCGTGAAGCAGCGCAAAGCGGATGAGGAAGCCGCCGCAGAAGACGATATGTGATACGGCGATACGGAGAAAGGGAGATACAGGAGCGTTTTATGAAGAATCTCAGAATGAAATCAGCGCGTGTCGCCAGGGATCTGTCGCAGCAGCAGCTTGCGGATCTGATCGGAGTCTCGAGGCAGACGATAAGCGCTATAGAAAAGGGCGACTACAACCCCACGATAAATCTGTGCATAGCGATATGCCGTGCGCTCGGCAAGACTCTTGATGAGCTCTTCTGGGAAGAGCAGGAGAATCTCTGATGGTAGACATAGACAGATTTTACGAATTACTGAATGAAGTGTGCGATGAGCTTCCTGATGATTTCTTCAGGGAGCTTCACTACGGCGTGCAGCTGTCCGAGGAGTACAAGCCGTCTCCGTATGCCGAGAACGGCGACCTCGTCATAATGGGTGAATACACAAGATCGAGGCAGGGCAACAGGATCACTATCTTTTACGGATCGTTTGCGCGCACCTGCGGCTGGATGTCTGAGGATCAGCTGAAGGATAAGCTCAGGGGCGTTGTGAGGCATGAGTTCAGGCATCACATGGAGAACCTCGCGGGGATGTACGGCGCGGACTCGCTCGAGCACGAAGAAAAAGAAGAACTTAAGGATATATTATACGCGAGGAATTCCAAGTGAGGGCGAGTTGGTTAACAATATGTATGACTGTGCACTATATAGGTTATTAATTTAACAAAGATTGAAGAAATATACCCTTTGTGATATTTTTCACACTGGTTTTGTTTTTATGCATGGCGCGCTCTTCGGCAGACGTGACGTACGTAAAGGCGCGGTAAAGGGACAGAGAACATGATGTATTGCGATACATTCACGTTCTCTTTTTATGTTTGCCGGAAACCTTTTTATCGGTGTAATAGTAGTAAGGAGATCAAATGGAAACTTTAGTAAGCATCAATTCGGCAATCAACAATTTTGTGTGGGGAGTTCCCGCGATGGTCTGTATCCTTGGTATCGGACTGTATCTGAGCATCCGTACCGGGTTCATACAGATAAGGAAATTCGGGCTCGCGATGAAGGAGACCTTCGGAAAGATCTTTTCAAAAGATGCGAGCGCGGAAGGCGCCATCACCCCGTTCCAGGCGCTTTGCACAGCCCTTGCGGCAACGGTAGGCACCGGTAACATAGCAGGCGTTGCGGGGGCAGTAGCCATCGGCGGCCCGGGAGCAGTATTCTGGATGTGGATATCTGCCATCCTCGGAATGTGCACTAAGTTTTCAGAAGTAACGCTTGCCGTTCACTTCAGAGAGATCGACGATACCGGAACATATGTCGGCGGCCCTATGTACTACATCAAGAACGGCCTCGGCAAAAACTGGAAGTGGCTCGGATCGATATTCTCAGTATTCGGTATCCTCGCTGTATTCGGAACAGGAAACGCCACACAGGTAAACACCATCACGACTTCGATCGAGTCAGCTCTGACATCATATAACCTTATCAGCGAGTCGGGTCTGAAGGTGCTCAACCTGATCCTTGGAATATTGCTCGCTGTACTTATCGCTTTCATCCTCATCGGCGGAGTTCAGAGAATAGGAGCCGTAACAGAGAAGCTTGTTCCGTTCATGGCTGTATTCTACATTCTTCTCGGCCTCGGTGTTATCGTTATCAACTTCAAATATGTACCTGGCGCATTTGCTTCGATCTTTGAGGGAGCTTTCAGCCCTAAGGGAGTCACAGGCGGTGTAGTCGGAAGCATGTTCCTCAGCGTGCAGAAGGGTATCGCAAGAGGTATCTTCTCGAATGAGGCCGGACTCGGAACAGGATCCATGGCTCACGCCAGCGCGGACGTCAATCATCCTGTAAAGCAGGGATTCTTCGGTATCTTCGAGGTATTCGTAGACACTATCGTCATCTGCACCATGACAGCGCTCATCATCCTCTGCGGACGCGCTTCGATCGTGTACGGACAGCCTGCGGGAGCTGAGCTCACCATCGAGGGCTTCACAAATACATACGGAAGCTGGGTATCGATCTTCACAGCGGTAGCAATGTGCTGCTTCGCGTTCTCAACCATCCTCGGCTGGGGACTCTACGGAACACGCTGCGCGGAGTTCATCTTCGGAAGCAAGGCAGCAAAGCCTTTCCTGGTGCTCTACTCGCTGGTAGCCATCCTCGGAGCCACCATGGATCTCGGCGTTATCTGGGATGTCGCTGAGACCTTCAACGGACTCATGGCGATCCCGAACCTCATCGGTGTATTCCTGCTGTCGGGAACAGTAGTCAAGCTCATAAAGAACTATTTCAGCGGCGATGAATACATTCCGTATCACGAGCAGCAGAAAATGCTCAAATAGCTCAAATAATAGAAAATAAAACAAAAAGAAGGGCGGATATAGGCATATCCGCTCTTATTTTTTGCCTCTGCTGTG
>CADATR010000026.1 GCA_902790885.1 uncultured Eubacteriales bacterium | reverse complement strand
GACCGTCGATATCAAGGATTTCAACGACGACCGCACATTCTACATGATAAACCTCAGGAATACCTCGTTCTCCCTTGCCGCCGATGCATTCAGCAATTATGTGAAAGCCGGCATAAAGGACAGGTAAACATCGGGCAGATCAGAATCACTAAAAAACGGTGTTCTCCATTTGCGGAACACCGTTTTTAGCTATTCAGTCATGGATCTCTATAGAAAATCTTCCCTTGCGCGGCTTGAAATATCCGATGACGTCAGTCTCGCAGCCCCTTTCGCCGAGCTGCTCCGTGAGCCGCGGTATCTCGCTTTCTTTCGCGGCTATAAGCAGTCCTCCGGATGACTGCGGATCATACAGGCAGTCGATAAGAGCTCTGAGCTGAGGATCCCTGTCAGGATCTTTCGACAGGAATTCCATGACTTCGGATCCTACATAATCCATGTTGCGGTACGCACCCGCAGGTATGATACCCATGGAAGCCATCTCAAGGGCCTTCGGGAATACAGGCACCTTATGGCTGTAGAGCTCCAGTGTCACCCCTCCTGCCCTGGCCATCTCGGCAGCATGCCCCATAAGGCCGAAACCGGTGATGTCCGTGCATCCGTCAACCTTAACTCCCTGCATGGCTTCCCAGGCGTATTTATTAAGGAAGGCCATGACAGACTCTATCTCGGCATTCTCCTCTTCGCTGAGAAGATCTACCTTTGCAGCAGTCGTAAGCACCCCCGTTCCGATCTTCTTGGTGATCACAAGAAGGTCTCCTGCGACCGCGCTGTTGCTGAGTATATTATCAGGATGAGCAAATCCGGTCACGGAAAGACCGTACTTAGGCTCCTTGTCATCTATGCTGTGACCGCCCACTATCGTCGCTCCGGCCTCGCAGACCTTATCGTTGCCGCCCTCGAGTATGCCCTTGACCGCATCGAGAGGAAGCTTTCCGTTAGGGAAAGTCAGAAGGTTCATCGCCAGCTTCGGCTGCCCTCCCATCGCGTAGACATCGCTCAGAGCATTCGCGGCAGCTATCTGTCCGAACATGTACGGATCATCGACTATAGGCGGAAAGAAATCCACAGTATTTATGATAGCTATATCATCAGTCACCTTGTAAACGCATGCATCATCGCTGCTTTCAAAGCCGACCAGAATGCGCGGATCGCTTATTTTCGGCAGATCCGCCAAAAGACTCGACAGGACTCCCGGCCCTATTTTAGCGCCTCATCCGCCTGCAGAAGTCATCTGCGTAAGGAGCACCTTGCCTGTCTGCGCATCAGAAATCTGAGCCTTCTGCTTAGGAGGCTCTATGTGGCAGGCAAGTTTTTCCTTCGCTTCCTGTAAAGTTTTATCGTCAATTACCTTATCCATATATGTGAATAATACCACTTTTTTCTTTTATTTAATACAAGATATTGTGTTTTTTTCTATTGTCAGAGTCCTCTGCGCTTATATATAATGACTTTAATGTGTTGAGCAGCGTATCCTGTACGGAAAACGCTCTCCGGCAGAACTTCTTCTGCCGGATCTCATTCCGCATTTTATCAGACTCCAACGAAAGAGAGAAGCTATGGCTAAGAAAAGACAAATCATCCAGATCCAGGAGAAAGTGCCTTTGAGCAAAGGTATCCCCCTCTCCATACAGCACACATTCGCAATGTTCAGTGCTTCAGTACTCGTTCCTTACATTCTCGGGATAAGTCCTTCCATCGCCCTCCTCATGAACGGCATCGGAACACTTATCTTTATTTTTGTGACAAAAGGCGGAGCGCCTGCCTATCTCGGCTCGTCATTCGCGTTTATCTCACCTGCCCTGATAGTCATCTCGCAGCCGGGCCTGGGCTACAGATACGCGCTCGGAGGGTTCGTCGTTACAGGACTCCTTATGTGCCTGGTCGCAGGTATCATAAAGCTGGTAGGCACAAAATGGATCGACGCAATCCTGCCGCCTGCCGCAATGGGCCCTATAGTAGCGCTTATCGGCCTTGAACTTGCCGGGAGCGCCGCTCAGACTGCAGGCCTGCTTGATTCAGAAGGTAAAATGGTTGAAAACCTCGATCCGAAAGTTCTGATCGTATTTCTGGTGACACTGCTGCTGGCTGTTTTCGGCGGAGTGCTCTACAGAGGCTTCGCGAGCGCCATCGCTATCCTCATCGCAATCGTTTCGGGATATGTGCTCGCCCTCATCTTCGGGCTCGTTGATTTCAGCTCGGTCGGAAGTGCAAGCCTGTTTGAGCTTCCTGCATTCCAGACACCGCAGTGGAGCATCCAGGCAATAGCTGTAATAATACCTGCCACTCTCGTAGTAGTTTCAGAGCATATCGGGCATCAGGTAGTCACCTCCGAGGTAGTCGGCAAGGATCTCCTGAAAGATCCGGGACTCCACAGGTCGATGTTCGCGGACGGTTTCTCGACCGCTCTCTCCGGCTTCTGCGGTTCATGCCCTACAACGACATACGGCGAAAACATCGGCGTTATGGCTATCACAAAGGTGTACAGCGTATGGGTCATCGGCGGAGCAGCAATATTCTCCATTATGCTCTCATTCATAGGCAAGGCATCGGCGCTTATACAGACCATCCCAGGCCCTGTAATGGGCGGTGTGAGCTTCCTGCTCTACGGAATGATCGGAGCTTCCGGCATAAGGCTCATGGTTGACTCGAGGATCGACTATTCAAAGGCCCGCAATCTCGCGATGACATCCGTGGTGTTCGTAGTAGGACTCTCGGGTATCGCCATCAACCTCGGACAGGTGCAGTTAAAGGGAATGAGCCTTGCTGCCCTGGTCGGAATGCTGCTCGGCCTAGTAATGTATCTGCTCGACAAGTTCAGACTCACTAACGAGTATGACGAAGCCGACGAAGAGCCGGAAACGCTTGAGTCATTCGCTTCAGAAAGATAGCGCCCTCATCGGATATATGTGAGCCGTTTTCACACACGGCTCACTTTTTTTAATGTTTTTATGATACAATTTTTACATTAAGTTTATTCAATCTATAAATCGGAGGAATCAATGGGTAAAGAGAGAATACTGGTAATGAATCTTGGCTCCACTTCGAGCAAGATCGCAGTCTACGACGATGACAAGGAAGTTTTCAACGATACCATCCGTCATGCGACAGAAGAGCTTGCTCCTTTCGGAGATGTAACTGAACAGTACGAATTCAGATATGACAAGATAAAAGAGTCCCTTGAGCGCAACGGCGTGAGCATGGATTCTCTGACTGCAGCCGTATCAAGAGGCGGAAACATCGTTCCTTGTCCTCACGGAGCCATAGGCATCGATCAGGCCATGATAGATTTTCTGACAAGGCCTGAAGACCTCGCGAAGCATCCTTCCCTTATCGGAAGCATGATCGCATTCGACCTGCATAAAGAGCTCGGCATCCCTGTCTGCATCTACGACGCGATCGGCACTGATGAGAAAATGCCTGTAGCGAGAGTCAGCGGAGTACCTGAGCTTCCTCACTTTACCGTAGGCCATACTCTCAATACCAGAGCGATGGCAATAAAATGCGCCGGGGAAAAGCTCGGAAAGAAGTTCGATGAATGCACTTTCATAGTCGCCCATCTCGGAGGCGGCAGCTCTGTAAGGCTCTATAAGGACGGCGTCAACATCGACAGTGTCAACGATGATGAAGGCAACTTCACGCCTGAAAGAGGCGGCGGAGTCAGCGCCAAGAGACTTGTAGATCTCTGCTACAGCGGCAAGTATTCATATAAGGAAGCAATGAAGCTCTTCCACGGCAAGGGAGGACTCATCGCTCACCTCGGAACAGCTGATGCGCGTGATGTCGAAAAGATGATCGAAGACGGTGACAAATACGCTGCTATCGTATATGAAGCCATGTGCCTCACCGTTGCGAAGGATATCGCCAAGCTTGCTGCTACAGTGTGCGGAAAAGTCGACCGCATCATCCTTACCGGAGGAATCTCCTACTCGAAATATGTTTCTGAATATATCAAAGAGCATGTTGGATTCATCTGCCCTGTCGAGGTAATGCCTGGCGAATTCGAGATGGAGGCTCTGGCAGCAGGCTGCCTGAGAGTCCTCAGAGGCGAAGAAGAGCTTCAGGACTTCGGCGAGATTGCAGCTTCTGCTGAGGACAGGATCAGCATAGTTCCGGGCGTAAAGCCTGGCACCGTTCCTGCCCGTTAATTTCATCTCTCACGTCGATCTGTAAAAGATAAAGAAACACGTTCCGTACAGACCATCTGCCGGAACGTGTTTTTTAGCGGTTATACGTAAAGCTTACTTTACGTTCTGATAATTTATCAGCTCTATTTGATAAGGCCGAACTTCTTTCCGAGATTCATCCATGACTCTCTTGATCTCTGGATGGTCTCGTTCTTTCCGCAAAATGAAGCTCTTACCCATCCCGGACCGTGGAAAGCACTGCCCGGTGTGATAAGTATCCTCTCTTCTTTGGCTGCATTTACGAATTCGTACTCGTTCTCTACAGGGGATTTGATCCACATGTAGAACGCCCCCTGAGGATAAAGCGCCTCAAGACCTGCCTCCGTAACTATCTCATACAGATCTTTGGCATTTACCTTATAGTAGTCAAGGTCAGACCTGCACTTCATGCATCTCTCAACTATGAGCTCCTGGATGGTAGGAGCATTAGTGCCTCCGAGCACCCTGCAGGCTACCACAAGCGCCGAGGCAAGCTCTTCATGCCCTTCAGCGCATTTAGGCACAGCTACATACCCGATGCGGTCTCCCGGCATCGACAGTGACTTTGACCAGGAATACGCTATGAGTGAATCCGCGTAGTAATCTCCCGGGAAAGGCACGTCCTGATCGGTGTATACGAGTTCTCTGTACGGTTCATCGCAGATCAGGTAAATTGTGTGTCCGAATTTTTCCTCGGCCTCTCTGAGAACATCGGCCACCTTGTCAAGGGCCTCTCTGGAGTAGATCTTTCCGGTAGGATTGTTAGGATTGTTGAGCATTACGGCCTTTACTTCAGGAACGAGCAGCTCTCTGAGAGCGTCAGCGTCAGGATCGAAGCCAAGCGCCGCATTCGCAGGCACTTCCAGAGTCTCAGCTCCCCAGTTGCGCGCCCAGTTGCCGTATTCAACAAAATACGGAGCAAACACTACCAGCTTGTCGCCCGGGTCGAAAATGCACTTATTGATCATGTTTATGGAATAGGCCGCGCCGCATGACATTATGATGTGATCGACATCGAAGAAATCCCCTCCTGCCCTCTCATTGAGGTCATCAGCTATGGCCTGTCTGGTGGATTCATACCCTGCGTTTGACGGATAACCATGTACGAGAAGCGGATCCAGATTATGATTGATCTCATCTATGGCGTCAAAGACCTCCTGCGGCGGCTTCAGTCCCGGATTTCCGATACTGAAATCGTAAACATTCTCAGCGCCGTATATCTTTGCCATTTTTTTGCCTTCCTCAAACATTGCCCTTATCTGAGAACTTCCGGCAAGGAAAGGCTGCATTGCTTTTGAAATCATAGAATCATCCTCCTGAGCAAACACATATACAATGATTATACGTCCCGATACCCATTACTTCTTTATAGTCTTTTTTAATTGTAGCACACTACAATACGACCTTGCAAAAGACCCTGTTTTGTTCGATAATGGACTCATAAGACAAGTGCCCTGCGCATCCGTGCAAGGCGCGTGTTAACCCTTTGTTTCATGTAATTTGGAGGAATACTTATGGCAAAATATGATTGGAGCAAGTTCGGTCTGCACATTCCTGAGATCATGCTTCCGAAGGAAGGCACAGACTACTTCAAATGGGCTGTCGTAGCCTGCGATCAGTTCACATCCGAGCCTGAATACTGGGATAAGGTCGAAGAGATCGTCGGAGACGCTCCTTCCACACTCAGACTCATGCTTCCTGAGCTTTACCTCGATAAGCCGGGCGAAGCTGAAAGGATCAAAGAGATCCGCGCAACTATGGACAAATACCTCGCTGACGGAACTCTCAGAAAGATGGCTCCGGGCTGCATGCTTATCAAGAGAACAGCTGAGGGACGTTCCCGCCTTGGTCTTGTTATAGCTACTGACCTTGAGGCTTATGACTTCAGCAAGGGATCAAACTCACTTACAAGAGCTACTGAAGGCACTGTAGTAGAGCGTATACCTCCTCGTCTGAGGATCAGAGGAGACGCTCCTATCGAGATGCCTCACATCCTTATCCTTATCGATGACCCTGATAAGTCTGTCATCGAGCCTCTCGTTGATGCTCCTAAGGAAGTCATATACGACACCGACCTCATGATGGACGGCGGACACATCACAGGATGCTTCATTGAGGAGAAAGACCTTGAAGGCGCACAGGAGGCACTTTCAGTTCTCTATGACAAGGCTGAAGAAAAATACGGTGCAGGCCATGTCATCTTCCAGGCCATGGGCGACGGCAACCACTCACTCGCTACCGCAAAGACAGCATGGGAAAACATCAAAAAGACTCTTTCACCGGAAGAGATCGAAGGACACCCTGCAAGATACGCTCTCTGCGAGATCGAAAACATCCACGATGACGGCATCGTATTCGAGCCTATCCACAGAGTCATCTTCGCTAACCAGGGTCAGTCCGGCATGGACCTCGTAAACAAGCTGGTCGATCATCTCGGAAAGCTCAACGGCAAGGCTTATCTGGCTGATGCAGATGCGGCTGCACCTGAAGGCGCATTTGAGATCCCATATATCACAGGAGCTCAGAGAGGAAAGATCATCATCGAGGAGCCTGAAAACAAGCTTGAGGTAGGCGCTCTGCAGGCTGCCCTTGATATCATGGTCAAGGAAGAAAAAGTCTGCGATATCGACTATATTCACGGCACAGCAGCAGTTGAGAAGCTGTCTGTAAGAGACGGCAATGCGGGATTCATGCTTCCGCCGATGGATAAGTTCATGCTCTTCCCTGCTGTAGCAGCAGACGGAGCTCTCCCAAGAAAGACATTCTCTATGGGTGAAGCAAACGAGAAGAGATATTACATCGAATCCCGTTACATTGCAAAATAAGGTATACTTTGATCATACCTGCTGAAACGGCGGCTTCGCAGCCGCCGTTTTTTATGTGTCCTCCCTAAAGCTTTACCGAAAAAAGATGCAGGCCGAAGCCTGCATCTGAAGCTTTTTATTCTTTTTTGCCTGTCAGTCGGCCAGAGCGTCTCTTTCTCTTGCTTTGTCGAATACTGCTCTTTCTTTGTCGAGAGTAGGTGTGACCTTTGCAACAACGAAAGCTACGATCATGCCGCAGATGAATCCAGGCAGCAGCTCGTAAACGCCTGTCGAAGCTGAGAGTCCTCCGAAGAGCCAGCCAAGGTCTACTACGAATCCGGCGATGATACCGGCGATAGCGCCCTTATAGTTGAACTCTCTCCAGAAGAGTGCCAGTATGATGACCGGTCCGAACGATGCTCCGAATGCGCCCCATGCGTTCTCTACGAGGTTCATGATAGCCTGTGCGCCTGCGCCCTTCGAAGATGCGATCAGGTAAGCGATAACAGCGATGACAACTACTACGACACGTCCTACCAGAACAGCTTCCTTCTCGGATACGTTCTTCTTGAACTGTGTATAGAGGTCAGCTGTGAACGAGCTCGAAGCTACAAGCAGCTGAGAGTCAGCAGTCGATACCGAAGCAGCGATGATAGCCGCGAGCAGCAATCCGGAAAGTGCCGGCGGGAAGAACTTTCTTGCCATTGTGATGAATACGATCTTCTGCATTCCTATAGGGAGAAGCTCATCAGCAACGATCATTCTTCCGAGGTAAGCGATAAGGCAGGCGCATCCGAGTGAGATCAGTACCCATACGATAGCGATCGCCGAAGACTTCTTGATCTGGGATGGCTTCTCTACTGACATGAATCTTACGATGATGTGCGGCATTCCGAAGTATCCGAGTCCCCAAGCAAGTCCTGTTGCGATATCCTGCCAGCTTGCGCTGAAGAGTCCTCCGCCGAAGTCGCATGTTACAACTGCTCCGCTGGCGTCTGTGTACTCATAAACCTGTGAAAGCAGTGCTGTATCAAGCTGTGTGTGTGAAGCAAATACTGCGATAGGAACTGCCATGAGCGCGATCATCATCAGCATGCCCTGGAAGAAGTCTGTCCAGCATACAGCGGTGAATCCTCCGAAGATCGTATAGAATACGATTAGCAGCGCGAAGATGACCATTGCCAGTGTTGTTGAGATTCCCGGGAACAGAGTGCCGAATACAGTAGTGCCTGCTACGAAAGCGGAAGCTACGTAAATGGTATATGCGAAGAGGAAAATCAGAGCGCATATTACCTGCAGAGTCTTTGTGTCAGCATCAAATCTGTTAGCCAGGAACTGCGGGATAGTGATGGAATCGTTTGCCTCTTCCGAGAATACTCTCAGTCTCCTTGCGCAAAGGATCCAGTTGAGAGCTGTACCAAGAGCAAGTCCGATGCCGATCCACATCTGTCCGAATCCGAACGCGAGAATCGATCCAGGGAGTCCCATCAGCAGCCACGCGGACATATCAGATGCCTGTGCTGAAAGAGCTGCTACCCATGGGCCCATAGCACGTCCGCCGAGGAAGTAGTCTTCCTGACTTCTCTGTTTGTCTTTGATGTAGAAGTAAATAACTACTCCCATCAGAGCAACAAAGTACAAAATAAAGGTTAACATTTCAGAACTCATAAAGTACTCCTTTTCTACTGTCACCTCTTAGCTTATTTCGAGTTTTTATTTTTTACGGCATTTTCAAATCCGGTTTATCTTTATTGATTCGAATTGTCGCAATAAGAATGGGTTTGGTGACAATAAACAATTATGTACATATTATCACCCGAATGAAACTTCAAGTCAATCTAAAATTGATATTTAGTTGTCGTTCAGACGTGGAATTCGCGGCTTAACGCGTCATGAAGCCGCACTAAATCCGTTGAAATTTCAAGGTCTGCAGCTTATATACCTTCCTTATCTGAGGCAAAAACATTGTTATTTAATTAACGTTTTCAAGTCTTTCTGAGCTCTGTTTGTTAATTAATTACCTTTTCAGAATTAATAAATATTCACTGTTTGTTCTATATATTCACAGCATATTTCCTGCAAATTAAAAGATGGATGCGCTCATGCGCATCCACCTGGTCTGATACTGTTTTATGTGTTGTCGGCCTCTCTTATATCCTGGAATCGCTTGCCCCAGACGTTTGTCAGCGACATTACCGTCGCGAAGGCGTCAGGATCGACCTCAGCGACATACTTTTTGATTTTTACGCTCTCTGCAGGAGTGCATATGGTGCTGAGAGTCCTTCTCTCCTCTTTTGTATACTCACCTCTTGAGGCGTGAGTCGTTACCGCTCTCTGCACATCCTTCAGTATGTATTCCGTTATCTGCTCACGCTTTTCCTTTGAGCTGGTTATTATATCGAACTGAACATATCTGCCGCCGTATCCTACGGTGATCGCGGATATGACCTTCGCCGCCACTACAGCGGTCACGATCGCGTACACGGCAATATTAGTGTCGAACACAAACGCGGATACAGTGATGATCGCTATGTCGAGAGCCATCTGTATATCGCCCGTCCGCAGATGATTGAGAATTCTGAACTTGATGACTCTTGCCAGAGTATCGGTGCCGCCCGAAGAGTATCCGCCGATATACCCTACTCCTGTCGCAATTCCGTAGAATATGCCTATCAGTATAGCTGCCAGGAAGGGATCGGGCGATCTGAGAAACTCATAATCGATGTGCTCGAATATGAAAAGCATTATCGGATAAGCGAATCCCAGAGCGATTATCCGCTTCACCTCTCCTATTCCCATCGCGAAATACGCCACTATAAGCACTACCATCGACAGAGTGTAATACACGAGTGAGTAGCTTACAGGCAGAAAATGTGTTATCAGCCTCGCTATACCCGGCATTCCTCCTGATGTCATTCCGTTAGGGATCATGACAAAGATCTGTACTGAGGAACCGAAAAACGCTGATGTAACAACGATCAGCGCTTCTCTCAGGAATCTTCCTGCTTTTGTTCTAGGTGATCTTAACATTATTGCTTTTATGCCTCCGCAGCCCAGTCAACCTGATCGCGATAGCTTCCGAAAGGTGTTACCGGAAGATATACCTGCAGATCGAATCCGAACTCTCCGTAAGTATCATAGACAGGGTACACAGTAATGCACACCGACCATCCGCCGTCAAACATCAGCTGCAGCGTGTCTCTTGATATCTCGCCGTATTTGCCCGTAGCCAGCCTTACATCAAGGAGCTCCGAAGGGAATCCTGTTTTTGGTGTCTTGAGGTTCTTGTTGTCAGGCATCTGTCCAAGATATCCGCGGGCATTCACACAGCCTATCCTGGTTACCTGAAGTTCATCAATAGGTTTGATGAAGTAGTAATCTATCTTGCCATAGAAATAATCGATGAGTTTCTGAGGAGCTTCAGGGTGGAATTTGAGCAGGCGCGGGAATTCACGTCCGATAGCCTTGAGTAAAGGCGTGACGATGGATCCGTATACGAATTTTTCATCCTTGACGAGCTCACCCCAGTTATCATTGTCACGAGGCGCAATGTTGAGAAGTATATCATTTACATCATCAAAATACTCATTTGAGCAAGGTATTCCGAAAATGCGGAATCCGAAGTCATCGATACCGTTGAATGAGCCCTTGATCTTATCCTTGTCCATATCGAGCTCACGGTCGGCAACAGGCATAGCCGAGAGGATCCTGGCATCGCTCTTTACGGAAATGGCGAAACGCCAGTCAAGATCAGGACGCTCCAGCATTATCTCGCCAAAAGAGTCCCTTTCGAGTTCTCTGTCAAGGTAATTCAGGCGTATGACAATAGGCTCGCCGCCTGTTTCGAAAATGAATGGCTCGTGTTCTGCTATGCGTTCAATTGCAGGCAATGCCTGTCTGTATGCCAGGTCTTTTTCTTCATCAGTATCTTCCCAGAGATGGAAGAAATAACTGGATTCTGCATCGTCCCTGATAGTATAAGGCACATTCTCTCTTTCAAAGATGGTTTTGAATGATTTTACGCATGCTTCGACAAGAATTTTATTTATCATTTTGCATCCTCCCCGGAGAAATATTTAACATCGTAACCGGTCTGTAAGACCGTAAACATCCGTATATATTATAGACCATGCGGCACAAAAATAACATCGCATTTTATGGTCCAGCGCCTCTTTTCGGAAAAGCCCCTGAGAATGACTCTGACAACTTGAACGCGGCATATACCAATAGTCCGGGATCTGGTCAAAGGCGGATTGCTTGAAGGAATAAGCGGAAAAGGCGGCGGCATAAGAACCGAAGCAAAAGAAAAGAACGGCCTGGAGCCGTTCTTTATTCGTGGTAGCGCATCAGGGAATCGAACCCTGGATTCCGCCGTGAGAGGGCGACGTCTTGACCTCTTGACCAATGCGCCACATTTTTCATGCGCAAGTAGTATTATAAACAAAAGCTTCCCTCTTGTCTACTAAATTTGTAAAAAATATCAGTCAAAATTCCCGTAAAAAAGATTCCCGGCAAAGACCGGGAATCTCAGATCAACGGTTTCTTATACTTCGCGGAAGGCCATAGTTGCCTTTACAGCTCTGTGCCATCCCTCCAGCTTTTCACGCCTTTCTTTTTCTCCGAGCGACGGTTTGAAAGTCCTTGCTATTTCCTTGCTTGCAACTATGTCTGCAAGGCTGTCATAATACCCTACTGCAAGCCCTGCCAGATAAGCTGCTCCCAGCGATGTCGATTCTATCGAGGCATATCTCACTATATCTATATCGGATATATCCGCCTGGAACTGCATAAGCAGATTGTTCATGGCAGCTCCTCCGTCCACCTTGAGAGACGTGATCTCCTTGCCTGTATCCGCTTTCATTGCAGAAAGAAGGTCTTCGTTCTGATAGACCAGCGACTGGAGTGTGGCTCTTACGATATGCTCCCTTGTGGTGCCTCTGGTGATGCCGAACACCGCTCCTCTGGCCTCAGGCTCCCAGTAAGGCGCTCCGAGTCCTACAAATGCAGGAACGACAAACACCCCTCCCGCATCCGGCACTGAAGCCGCTATCTCTTCAGATTCAGAGGCATCGCGGAAAAACCTCAGCTGGTCCCTCAGCCACTGCACTGCGGCTCCGCATACGAATACAGATCCCTCAAGCGCATAGGTCACATTGCCGTCGAGACCCCATGCTATCGTGGTAAGGAGTCCGTTTTTCGACATTACAGGCTTGTCTCCAGTGTTGAGCAGCAGGAAGTTTCCTGTGCCGTATGTGCTCTTCACGTCTCCCTCTTCATAGCATGCCTCTCCAAAGAGCGCAGCCTGCTGGTCTCCCGCAGCTCCCGTGATAGGGATCGGACCTCCGAATATCTCGTCGATGGTGTCGCCGTAGTGATGCGAGCATTCCACAGGCTCAGGCAGCATGCACATCGGTATGTTGAGAAGGCCGCAGAGCTCTTCGTCCCACTTCAGTGTATTGATGTCGAAGAGCATAGTCCTGCAGGCGTTTGAATAGTCGGATACGTGCACCTTTCCGCCCGTCAGCTTCCAGATGAGCCAGCACTCGATGGTGCCGAAAAGGAGCTCGCCCTTCTCTGCTCTTGACCTTACGCCCGGAACGTTCTCGAGTATCCACGCAAGTTTTGTTCCGCTGAAGTAAGGATCAGCGAGAAGGCCCGTCTTCTGCCTTATCATTTCCTCGTGCGGTTTGAGCTTGGCGGCGTAATCAGCCGTTCTGCGGCACTGCCACACAATGGCGTTATAAACGGGCATACCGGTATTCTTATCCCAGACCACCGTCGTTTCTCTCTGGTTGGTGATGCCGATGGCGGCGATGTTCTTGTACGTGAGTCCCGCCTTAAGAAGAGCCTCCTGGGCCGTGCCCATCTGGGAAGCCCATATCTCCATCGCGTCATGCTCCACCCAGCCCTCGTGAGGGAATATCTGGGTAAACTCTCTCTGTACGACAGATCTGATATTGCCTGCTTTGTCATAGATGATCGTCCTGGAGCTCGTAGTGCCCTGGTCAAGCGCCATTATGTATTTTTCCATGATGCTATCCTTTCTATACAAAAAGCGACATTATTGAATTGCTTATATCTATGCCCTGCTCTGTGAGCCTGAGCCCGCTGTCATCGATGATAAGGAGCTTTCTTTCGGCATATCCGAAAGCTTCCTCCATTGCTTCAGAGAAAATATCCCAGAATACGTCTCTGAATGACGCTTCAGCATTGCTTATTTCAGCATCGTCTGCGTCCATGTACGCGCGGACTGCCTCTTCATAGCTGACGCCTTCGCGCCTCCTGAGCCCGGTAAACACGGCTTCGCTTATGTTATCGAACGCTGTGTTGACATGCTCCTCCGCGACAGGCAGCCTGCCCTCAGCAAGCGCCATGAGGTATTCATCGAGGTCTGAGGTGTTTTTGTATCTTACACCGTTGATGAACCCGCTCGCGCCGAGCCCCAGGCCTATGTATTCGTCCATGTTCCAGTACAGGCTGTTATGCTTCGATCTGTACGGGCTCGGAGCGTCCGGATCATCGCCCTTCCTGGCGAAATTGCTGATCTCGTAGTGCTCATAGCCGGCCTGCTCCAGTCCGCGGCATATCCTGTGATACGTCTCCCTGTCCTCTTCATCAGGGACTTCTTTCAGTTCGCCCGACTCATACATCTTACCGAAGACAGTGCCCTCTTCTATCTGCAGGCTGTAGCACGATATATGCTCAGGGTCAAAGGCCAGTATCCTTTCGAGGTCTCTGAGCGCGTCATCGCCGCTCTCGCCCGGCACCGAAAAGATGAGGTCGAGATTGACATTGTCAAAGCCCTTTCTCCGGATGATCTCCATGTCGCGGGCAACGTTTTCAGCGGTGTGTATGCGTCCCAGATAATGCAGCCTGTCGTTGTCCATCGACTGCACGCCCATTGAGAACCTGTTTACGCCCATGAATCTGTACGCCTGCAGCTTTGCTAGCATAACGCCGTCCTTGCGTCCAAGCGTAGCGGGATTCGCCTCGAGCGTGAATTCCGCGGCAGGTTCCACATCAAAGGAACGCCTGAGAGTCTTCACCATCTCGGACATTGTCGAGATATCCATCACAGACGGAGTCCCCCCTCCGATGTAGATGGTGCTTAGTGGCCTGTCCGTTCCGTTTGCCCTTTCAAGAGCCGCCCTCAGCTCTATCTCCTTCTCAAGGGCGTCCATGTATTCTTTTCTTGGCGAGCCTTCCGCGCCGAAAGAGAGAAATGCGCAGTATCTGCACTTCTGTACGCAGAAAGGCATGTGTATGTATACGCCTCTTTTTTTATCCATATTATCTGCCGTCGTCGAGCTTGAGCACCTCAGTGAAAGCCTCCTGCGGCACGGTCACCGAACCGAACTGTCTCATTCTCTTCTTTCCGGCCTTCTGTTTCTCGAGCAGCTTCTTCTTTCTTGTTATGTCTCCGCCGTAGCACTTTGCAAGAACGTCCTTGCGGTAAGCTCTAACAGTCTCGCGGGCGATGATCTTCTGTCCTATCGCAGCCTGGATCGGCACCTCAAACTGATGCCTCGGGATTATCTCTTTCAGCTTCTCGCAGATGCCTCTTCCCTTGGCCATCGCCTCCTCTTCAGGCACTATGGTCGACAGAGCGTCTATAGGCTCGCGGTTCAGCAGTATATCGAGCTTTACGAGCTTCGCAGGCTGGTATCTCAGGAATTCATAGTCGAGCGAAGCATATCCTCTTGTGCGCGATTTGAGAGCGTCAAAGAAGTCATATATAACCTCGTTGAGCGGCATCTCATAGTGGAGCTGCACTCTGGTCTTTGTGAGATACTCCATGTGTATCATATTGCCGCGGCGGTTCTGGCAAAGAGTCATGATGCTTCCGACATACTCATTCGGCGTCATGATGTCTGCCTTTACTATAGGCTCCTCGATATGCGCTATAAGGGCTGCCGGCGGCAGGTTAGAAGGGTTCTGTATGTCAAGGACTTCCCCGTCCTTCATCACTACCTTATATACTACAGACGGCAGTGTGGTGATTACATCAAGATCGAACTCCCTGGCGAGCCTCTCCGTTATGACATCCATGTGCAGAAGTCCAAGGAATCCGCACCTGTAGCCGTAGCCGAGCGCCGCGGAATTCTCAGGTTCAAAATTGAACGCCGCGTCGTTTACCTGCAGCTTCTCGAGCGCATCCTTTACGTTCTCGTATTTCTCGCCCTCAGCCGGGAATATTCCGCAGTAGACCATGGACTGAGCCTTCTTATATCCCTTGAGCGGAGCGTCGGTCGGAGCGTTCGCGAGCGTAATGGTATCACCGACACGCGCGTCGGCTACCTGCTTGATGCTTCCGCATATATATCCTACCTCGCCGGCCTTCAGCTCATCCGCCGGAAGAGTTCCCGGGATGCAGTAGCCTACTTCGGTCACCTCATAGTTTTTGCCGGTGTTCATCATGCGGATCGTATCGCCGCGCTTTACCCTTCCGTCAAAAATACGGGTGTAAATGATGACACCTTTGTAGCTGTCATAGTACGAATCAAAGATAAGCGCCTTGAGCCTGCCGTCAGGGTCACCCTGCGGAGGCGGTATAACTTCAATCAGCTTCTCGAGCATCTCATCGATCCCCATGCCTGTCTTGGCTGAGATCTCCGGAGCCTCAGAAGCATCGAGTCCTATTATGTCTTCTATCTCTTCCCTGGCGTCCTGAGGCCTCGCCGAATCGAGGTCCATCTTGTTGAGCACAGGGAGAATCTCGAGGTCTTCATCGAGCGCAAGGTAGACGTTGCCGAGAGTCTGGGCCTCTACCCCCTGTGTAGCATCAACGACAAGAACGGCTCCGTCGCAGGCAGCGAGAGATCGCGACACCTCGTAATTGAAGTCCACGTGTCCCGGAGTGTCGATAAGGTTCAGTATGTATTCCTGCCCGTCTTTCGCCTTGTATTGCAGGCGCGTAGTCTGGAGCTTTATCGTGATGCCGCGCTCACGTTCTATATCCATGTTGTCGAGATACTGCTCCTTCATGTCGCGCGCCTCAACAAGGCCCGTCTTCTCTATAAGGCGGTCAGCCAGAGTGGACTTGCCGTGGTCGATGTGAGCGATTATGCTGAAATTTCTGATATTGTCAAGATAGCTCATATTCACTGTTTCCTTCTGTAGTTTAACTAATTAATTATATAGAATAACCGACACTTTTTCGAGAACTACTTTTGGAATGCCGCGCGCGTCGGATGCATAAAAAAACAGCCGGGAGACACTCCGGCTGAAGGCGCATTTAACTTATACGCAATGTGGGGACGGGTGAGAATTACTTTGCGCTGAGCGCGTTGAGTTTCTTCTCGAATCTGGAAATCTTACGAGCTACTGCGTTCTTATGGAACGTACCCTTTGCAGCTGCCTGCATGAGCTTCTTCTCAGCGTGCTGGAATGCTGCCTTTGCTGCATCTGCGTCACCGGATTCAACCGCTGCGAGGAATGCCTTCTCAGCTTCCTTGATGTGGTTCTTTACCCTGATGTTGCGGGCTGTCTTCTTGTCGATTACACGGATTCTTTTCTTTGCGGATTTAATGTTTGCCATTATTTTACCCCACTTTCATTTCTTAATGCATTAATTCGCAACGGCAATTATACGATACTGAATAACAGAATACAAGCACAAATATCAGTATTTTTCAGATATTCATCGATATTTGCATGCAGCTTTACAGATCCATCGTCACTGATACCGGACAGTGGTCGCTGCCGTACACTTCTGTAAGGATCTCCGCTTCTTTCAGCTTATCCCTCAGGCGGTCTGAGATGATGAAATAGTCTATGCGCCACCCCGCGTTCCTTTCTCTGGCTTTCATGCGGTACGACCAC
>CADATR010000025.1 GCA_902790885.1 uncultured Eubacteriales bacterium | reverse complement strand
GAAGATCAGGCAGGAGGGCTAAAAAATGAGTTCTATTAAAATACAGAAGACAGGGATCACTGATCTTGATACTGACTGCATCGTCAATGCCGCAAACAGCCAGCTTGCGCAGGGGAGCGACGTCTGTGGTGCCATTTTCCGTGCGGCCGGAGCCAGGGAGCTGCAGGCTGCATGCAATAAGATCGGTCACTGCCCGACGGGCGGAGCGGTCATCACTCCGGGCTTTGCGCTCAAGGCAAAGTACGTGATACATGCCGTAGGCCCGATCTGGCACGACGGCAGCCATAATGAGCCGCAGAATCTGTACAGCTGCTACAGGGAATCCCTGGAACGTGCAATAGAAAATGACTGCCACTCGATCGGCTTTCCGCTGATTTCCGCGGGGATCTTCGGATATCCGAAAGACAAAGCGTGGCGCAAGGCACTGCAGTCGTGTAGCGACTGGATCGAAGAGAATCCGGACTATGATATGAATATCATCTTCGCGGTGCTTGATGACAGGATACTTGAGCTTGGGCAGAAAACTATGGAAGAGTTACAGCTATGACAAAAAATCTCATAAAAATCTTAGCGCTTTGCATGATTTCGGTCATTATCCTGGCTGGCTGCGGTGTCGACACTGAGCAGAGCGGCGCAGACTCTGAGCAGACTGCTCAGGAGGGAACAGATATAAACGACAGCAGCAATGATACAGCGGTTTTTGATCTCGAGGAGGGTACAGTAAAATTGAACAGCGGATATACGATGCCTGTAATAGGACTTGGCACATGGACTCTTTCGAATGATGAAGCAGAGGAGTCGGTATATGCAGCATTAAAGTGCGGCATGCGCCTCATAGATACTGCCAGATATTATCAGTGCGAACAGGGAGTAGGCCGCGGGCTTCGCCGCGCCATCGATGATGGAATCGTAAAGCGCGAGGACGTGTTCATCACCAGCAAGATAATGCCGGGCGATTATGATAGAGCGGCGCAGGGCATAAATGATTCGATCAATGACCTTGGTGTCGACTATGTCGATCTTATGCTGATCCATCAGCCGGGTTCCAATGATGAAGCTGTGTACAAAGCAATGGAAGCGGCCGTGAAAGAAGGCAGGATCAGGTCGATCGGAATATCCAATTACTACACAAAGGAGCAGGTGGATGAAGTGCTGTCATATGCGGAGATAATGCCTGCAGTAATACAGAACGAGAACCATCTGTATTATCAGAACAAGGCCCTGCAGGAGTATGTGAAGCAGTATGGAATAGTGCTCGAATCCTGGTATCCGTTCGGCGGAAGGGGCCATACTCAGGATCATTTCGGCAACGAAGAGATAAATGAGTTGGCGGACATATACGGAAAAACGCCAGCCCAGATAATACTCAGGTGGCACATACAGGACGGATATATCACGATTCCGGGCTCTAGCAACCCGGAGCATATAGAAGAGAACTTTGATATATTTGACTTTGAACTGACGGAAGAGGACATGGAAGCAATACGTGCTCTCGACCGTCAGGAGAGATATGAAAACTGGTAGCAGGCAGATAATAGAATTTATTGCACTGACTGTCTGTTCAGTTCAGCTCTTGTTCTTCGCGATCTGGAGCTGCTTAAGGAGATCAACGAAAAGAACCGCCTGACTGTGTCGTGGTCGGTAAACACCCTTGACGAAGATTTCTGCGAAGACATGGATGACAAAGCAGGCTTGCCTGCTTTTTTTAGTCAATCAACAATTAGAGAACTTTTCTTTGTGATACAATAACTCTGTATGACTAGGATTATTTACATCGACGAGCTTGAGGTCGAACTGACCAGAAAGCGCATAAAAAGAATGAATATGAGGATAAAGGAGCCTGACGGGCGCATAGTCATCAGCGCTCCTTATCTGGTGCCAGATAAAGAAGTGATCGCTTTTGTGAGAAGCAAAAGAGACTGGATAGATAGAAACACAGCGCGGGTAAGAGCCCGGTCGCTTGCCCATCCGGAGCCGGAGGACAGGGCAGAAAAAGAGGCCAGGAGGGCTTACCTTAAAAGACGCATAGAGGTCAGACTTCCGTATATAGAAGAGGTGACAGGCCTGCGCTGCAGTGGCTGGACAGTCCGCGACATGCATACCCGCTGGGGCAGCTGCAACACCAAAACGCATCACATCAACCTCAGTCTCATGCTCGCTACAAGAAGCGACGCGGAGCTCGATTACGTTATACTCCACGAGCTGGTGCATACAGTAGTGCCTAATCACGGACCTGACTTCTACGCGCTCATGGACAGATACATGCCAGGCTGGAAGAAATTGCGGAAGTCGCTCAATTACGGATAAAAAGCGAGAGCGGGCCCGGCCGGCTTATTAGCAGCTCGATCAAGAGTAAATATAGGAGAAAAAATGGAAGTACCTCAGCTTATAGTAGACCTTGCCATAATGCTGACTACCGCCGCGGTGGTCACGATAGTATTCAAAAAACTCAGGATCCCTACGATACTGGGATATATTGTCGCGGGCTTTATTATAGGGCCGCACTTCCCGCTCTTCATGAACATCGAGAGCGCGGCGTCGGTAGAGACATGGAGTGAGATCGGAGTAGTGATCATACTGTTCCATATCGGACTCGAATTCGACTTTCACAAACTGACCGAGATAGGGAGTACCGCGATCGTATCAGCTGCGGTAAAGATGGGCGGAGTCATGCTGGTGGGCTACGGCTTCGGTATCCTTGCGGGTATGAGTACGATGAACGCGGTCTTCCTCGGAGCCATGCTTTCCATCAGCTCAACGGTAGTCATCCAGAAGTGCTTCAGCGAGATGGGCCTTGAGGGCGAGAAGTATACGGGGCTGGTAATGGGATCGCTGGTAATGGAAGACGTGATCGCTGTATTCATGATGGTCGTGCTGACGACCATCTCCGCGAGCCAGACATCGGATAACGGCAGCATGGCCCTCCACATGTTCCTGATGGTCACTTACCTCGTTCTGTGGCTGGTGCTGGGCATATTCCTGCTGCCTACCTTCCTTGACAGAACGATGGCTCTGATGAGCGACGAGACTCTTACTCTTCTGAGCCTCGGATTCTGCTTCCTGATGGGAATGCTGGCTCACTGGCTGGGCTTCTCGATGGAGCTTGGCGCGTTCATAGCAGGCTCGCTGTTTGCGGGCACCAGGCACGTGCACGATGTTGAAAGGGTGACAGCCGGCATCAAGGACATGTTCGGCGCCATATTCTTCCTCTCGGTCGGCATGATGGTAGATCCTAAGATAATCGTTGAGCGCTGGACTTCGATAGTGCCTATCGCGATACTTGCTGTAGTTGCGAAGCTCATATTCGCTACGATAGGCATGATCCTTTCGGGCCAGAGCCCGCGCAACGCTCTCAAGGGCGGCATATCGCTGGCGCCTATCGGCGAATTCTCATTCATCATAGCAAGTCTCGGCATATCGCTCGGGGTGATGGAGGACTATCTGTACCCGGTCATAGTTGCCGCGTCAATACTTACGATCATCTTCACGCCTGTGCTCATAAGAAATCAGGACGGGATAATAAAGGTCATATCTAAGGCCGTGCCAGCCAATGTCAAGAGGATGATATACAACTACACTTCAGACGATCAAAGCGACGAGGAGCATGTTTCGGAGTGGAAGACGGTTCTTAAAGACTACTTCATGAAGGTGGCGATATACGGGAGCATAATGCTGGTGCTTACTCTCGTCTGCTGCAGGGCACTTTACCCGGCACTTGCATCACTGACGGGTGAAAAAGCAGCGAAGATAGTGGTTATCATAGTGAACTATCTCGCTCTCGCGATATTCGCGGCACCTCTAATGGGCAACCGCAGCGTGGCCTTCACGCAGCTGTGGATGGACAGACTGGCAAACAGACCGCCTCTGGTGGTGCTGACGCTTATAAAGGTAGTGGTTCTCGAGCTCATAGCTCTCATCCCGGTGGAGAGTCTGTTCGACATAAACAATTTTGTCATAGTGCTGCTCATACCGCTGAGCGTGTTCCTCATAGCGAGATCGGACTTTATAGCAACATACTATCTGCAGCTCGAGGCCAGGTTCTTTGCGAATCTGAACCAGAAGACCATGGAAGAACGCGGAGGCGCCAGAAAGAGACAGCACTGGCTGAACGAGGACTACAGTATATTCAGCTGGGACGTACCTGCCGGCGCTCCTTATGAGGGAAAGACCATACAGGAGCTCGACTGGGGAAGAAAGGACGCCGTTTACGTTGTGAAGGTAAGGCATGGGGATAAGAAGATGCCTATGCCTCCAGCGAGGACTGTGCTGCACGCCGGCGATCATGTGCACGTGATAGGCGATAAACAGTCGCTTGATACTTTCTACAAGACGCTCGGGATAGATCAGTGGGTGCATATGCGCACACTGAAGGAGTTCCTTGATGAGGACTATAAGGGCGGAAACGCTCTGTCGTGCGCAGCCATACAGGTGAGGGGCACAGAGCCTTATGTGGGCAAACCTATCAGGAAAAGCCGTATAACTGCGCGCAGCCACTGTATGATACTCGGCCTTGAGCGCGACGGATATGCGACTGCCATGCCGGATGCAAACATGCTGATCGAAAAGGGAGACATACTCTGGATCATCGGAACCGCAGCAAACCTCAGCAGCATAGCCGCGCATTCGGTAGGTGACACAGGCACGCATTCGGCCCGGCCGAGTGAGGCTGAGTCCGCTGAGAAAGGTAAAACTGAATGAACTGGGACATTGTAACTACATACGTAATACCGCCTCTTGTCGGAGCGGTGATAGGCTATTTCACAAACCTCATAGCGGTAAAGATGCTCTTTTATCCGCGCAATCCTGTCTATGTATTCGGACATCAGCTGCCGCTGACTCCGGGCGCGATCCCTAAGGGAAAGGCAAGGCTCGCGAAGTCTGCGGGCAAGATAGTGCAGGATGAGCTCTTTACGCGCGAGGACATCTCGGGCAGGCTGCTGACCGAAGAGGTGGAGAAGCCGCTCATCGACAGGGTGATGACTATACTGGATACCAATATAAGGGAGACCGGCGCCGTGATGGCAGGCAGCAGCGAAAAGTACGACAGGCTTGAGGAGAATTTCTCCGAGCTTCTGTCGTTCAAGATAACTGACGCCATAAAGAGGATGGACATTCCGGGCACCATACATCGCGAAGGCAAAGCCCAGCTGCTCGATCACGTTCTGAACTCAAGACTGCTCGCTTTTGTAGTCACTGATGGCATGATCGACAAGGTGATGGATACGGTGAGCGAGAAAATGGAGGAATTCATAGATACGAGAGGGCCTGAGATGGTGAGCGAGATCACCACCTCGAGGATACACGACCTTGGCGACAGGACTCCTCTGCACGTGCTGGAGCAGGCGGGATACGACCCTGAATTCGTAAGGAGAAAGATAACCGATGCCTATCGGGAATCCGTAGTGAACGCGGTGAATTCCGCCCTTCGCAGGATAGACGTCGCAAAGGTGGTAGAAGACAAGATCAATTCCATGGCTGTCGAAGAGCTCGAAAAGGGAGTGCTGACGGTAATGAAGACCGAGCTCAATCTCATAGTCAGCCTGGGAGCCCTTATAGGACTGGTTATCGGCAGCATAAATATTTTTGTCTGACGGAGAACTGACATGGACAGCAGAAAAGACTCTGAACTCATCGAAAATTATGTAGTATTTGACCATGTCCGCAAGGTTTATCATGTGGGCGAGGTGGACATAGAAGCCCTGTCGGACGCTACTTTCAGCGTGGCTAAGGGCGAGCTTGCCATTGTTGTAGGTGAATCCGGAGCGGGCAAGACTACGCTGCTCAACATACTTGGAGGCATGGATACCCTCACGAGCGGCAGGGTGCTGCTCGACGGCAGGGAGATAAGCAGCTTCAGCCCGCGCGAGCTCACAAAATATCGCAGGTTCGATATTGGATTTGTGTTCCAGTTCTACAATCTGGTGCAGAATCTTACCGCTCTCGAGAACGTATCTCTTGCAACGCAGATATGCAAGGATCCGCTCGATCCGGCTGAAACGCTGAAGGCTGTGGGACTCGGAGAAAGAATGTACAACTTCCCGGGCCAGCTCTCGGGCGGTGAACAGCAGAGGGTGGCGATAGCCAGAGCTCTTGCGAAGAATCCTAAACTGCTGCTGTGCGACGAGCCTACCGGCGCTCTCGACTACAACACGGGCAAGCAGATACTTCAGCTGCTGCAGGATCAGGCCCACAACTCAGGAGCCACGGTCATCATCATTACTCATAACAAGGCGATCACTCCTATGGCAGACAGGGTGATAAGCGTCAGGAGCGGCAGGGTACAGGATGTAAAGATAAATACTGATCCTGTGCCGGTATCTGAAATAGAGTGGTAAAATGCTGAAAAAATCGACTCTCAGAGAGATAAAGACCTCACTTGCGAGATATCTCGCGATCTTTGCGATCGTGGCGCTTGGAGTGGGGTTTTTCAGTGGTCTGAGGGACTGCAGGGAGTCGATGGTGAGCACTGCCAGCCGCTACCTTGACAGGACTAACTTCTACGATTACCAGATCCTTTCATCATACGGAGCAGACGACGACAGCGTGGCTCTTGCGGGATCCTGGGACGGGGTGAAGGCAGCCGAGGGGTCGATACAGATAGATGTGATCGCCCGCTCCGGAAGCGGAGACTCGAGCGCTCTCAAGGCGATATCCCTGCCGGAGAACATAAACAAACTCAACGTTACTGAGGGCAGGCTTCCGCAGAAAGAGGACGAGTGCGTGCTCGACGCCTACAGCATAACCGACGAAGGCTTTCATATAGGCGACTATATCGAGATAACGGATGAAAACGACAAGGACAGGCTCGACAATTTCAAGGTAAGGAAGTTTGAGATAGTCGGCCTGGTAAATACCCCTATATACCTCGACTACCAGAGAGGGTCGACAGACATAGGTGACGGCAGCCTCGACACTTTTTTCTTTATTGAAAAGGACGTTTTTGATGTTGATTACTACACAAACCTCTATGTGAAGCTGAAGGGTGATGAAGCCTCGATGACAGAAGAGCACGAGGACAAGCTCAAGGCGAATGAAGACAGCATGGAATCTCTGGCTGAGGCAGTGACGGCCGGCCGCCGCGAGACAGCCAGAAAGGACGCGCAGGAAGAGCTGGACGAAAAGAAGCAGGAATACGAAGACAACCTCGCAAAGTACGAGGAGGAAAAGGCTGACGCTGAAAAGAAGCTCGACAAGGCCGAGGATCAGATAAAAAAGGGTGAGGATCTTATAAACGCCAACCGCAAAAAAGCAAAGAAGGGAAAGAGCGACGCTGAAACCGTGATTACAGATCTTGAGGCGCAGCTCAAAGAGGTAAACGGCGGTATAGCTGCTTACAACAGTATGAGGCAGCAGGCGTCGGATGGTCTGGCACAGGCAAAAGTCGGAAAGGAGCAGGCAGAGAAGGAGAAGGCCGCTCTTGAGGAAAGCATAGCCGCGCTGCAACAGAAAGTTCAGGATGACCCGGAAAATACTGACAGTTATAACGCGCAGATTGTGGAGTATAGTGGCCTCATTGACACTGCAAATCAAACTATTGTCTCTTGCGACGCGCAGATAGAAGGTATAAATGCAGATATAGCAGATATCGACGCAAGGCTGAAGGAGGCCGAAGCAGGGAAGGCTCAGATCGAGGCCGGCATTGCGGAGGCAAAAAAGGGACTGGATCAGGCCAACTCAGGACTGGCAGAGATCGATAAAAGGGAAAAAGAGCTGGATGCAAATAAGCGAAAGCTGGACAGAGAAAGGCAGAAGGCAGACAGCGAATTCGAGAAGGCAAAAAAAGAGCTAGATGATGCCAAAGATAAGCTCGATGAGGCGCAGGAAAAGATCGATACCATGGAGACCGGCAATTCATATGCGCTCTCCCGCAAGGACAACATGGGCTACTCCTCATTTGACAGCAATTCGAGCATCGTGAGCAACATATCCAGGATATTCCCGCTGTTCTTCTTCCTGATAGCCGCGCTTGTGTGCATGACCACCATGACAAGGATGGTGGAAGAGCAGCGTACTCAGATCGGAATACTGAAGGCTCTGGGCTACAGCAACGGACAGATCGCCGGAAAGTACCTGTTCTACTCCGGGAGCGGGGCCTTCCTCGGCGCTGTGCTCGGATTCTTTGCCGGATGCAAGGTGTTCCCGACGGTGATCTGGCGAGCGTATACGATGATGTACGATTTCAGCGATACCGTCGATTACATAATCAACTATAAGCTGGGACTCATCGTGCTCGCGGTGGCGTTGCTGTGCTCCATGGGAGCTACATGGGTCTCGATCGCGGCGGACTTCAGGGTGCCTCCTGCCGAGCTGATAAGGCCAAAGACTCCGCCTGCGGGCAGGCGCATACTCCTTGAGAGGATAAGGCCGCTCTGGAACCGCATAAGCTTCCTATACAAGGTGTCGATCCGCAACATCTTCAGAGACAAAAAGAGGTTCCTGATGATGGTGATCGGAGTGAGCGGATGCACGGCGCTGCTGATCGCGGGCCTGGGGATCAGGGCTACGATCTCCAAGGTGGCGGATTATCAGTTCGATGAGATATCCCTTTACGACATCACCGTAGTGTTCAACAAGAACATGACCGAAGAGCGCCAGAAGGATTTCATAGAGGAGATCAGTGAAGACGTAGATATCCCTGACGGCGCGGTGAGATTCCTGCACCGCGGAGAGGTGACAGTGGTGACAGGCGTTGGCGATAAGACGGTCGACATAAGCTGTGTCGCTACCGACGAGGAGGGCTTCGGCGAATTCATAGACCTGCATCATGGCGATCAGCATCTCGAATACCCGGGGCCGGGAGAGATAGTTATTGTCAGGAAGACCAATCACGACTACGGCATGGATGTGGGCGACGAGGTGACACTGCGTGATGACTACCGCGAGATGAAGGCAAAGATAGTCGGTGTAGCGGATAATTACGTATATGACAGCCTCTATATGACGCCTGAGACGTACAGGGAGGGCTTCGGCAAGGAGCCTGATGTGAAGGCTGCGTACATAAATCTTGAGGAAGGCTCTGAAGAGGAAACGATACGAAAAGTGGCGGCCGATGCCGCCGGTTATGAATACACCGCCGCGGTACAGCCAAACATAGACGTCAGGGAAAATGTAAGCAGGATGATGAAGAGCCTTAACGCCATTGTTTATGTAGTCATCCTGTCGGCGGCTCTGCTTGCGTTCATAGTGCTGTACAACCTCACAAACATCAATATCACGGAGCGCCTGCGCGAGATAGCCACAATCAAGGTGCTGGGATTCTATCAGCTCGAAGTGTCGAAGTATGTGTTCCGCGAGAACCTGTTCCTGACAGCTGTCGCGGCTATAGTCGGGATACCTATGGGAGACTGGCTGCTGAAATTCGTTATCGATAACATAGTGCTCAGTATGATCTACTTTGAGCCGCGTCACGGACCGTATGACATACCTGTGGCAGTCGCCCTGACGTTCGCATTCGCCTTCCTGGTGAACCTGGCGATGCAGAAGAGGCTGCGCGATGTTTCGATGACTGAGTCGCTCAAATCGGTCGAATAGCAGCGTTGTCCGACCTGAATAAGCAGATGGACTGCAAACCTGCAAAAATGTATAATCAGAAAGAACAGACAACAATAATATTCAAACCTAAGGAGATATGAAATGAAGAAATTTGTTATCGAGATGGAAGACGGCGGAGTGATGAACGGCGAACTCTACGAGGATATCGCGCCTCAGACTGTAGCCAACTTCGAGAAGTTGGCAAATGAGGGATTCTATGACGGACTCATTTTCCACAGAGTCATTCCGGGATTCATGATCCAGGGCGGCTGCCCGGACGGGACCGGCATGGGAGGCCCGGGATATACCATCAAGGGTGAGTTCACAGCCAACGGATTCAAAAACGATCTGAAGCATGAGAGGGGAGTACTCTCGATGGCAAGAGCCATGGATCCTAACTCCGCAGGCTCGCAGTTCTTCATCATGACGACTACTTCGCCTCATCTTGACGGCCAGTACGCATCGTTTGGCAGAGTAACAGAGGGCATGGCGGTCGCTGACAAGATCGTGAACGCAAGACGCGACTTCAGGGACAAGCCGCTTCTTCCGCAGAAGATCAAGAGCATACGTGTAGAAGGATAATGAAAGACAGCAGCTGGGAAAAAACTCAAGAGAAGCTGTACGCGATGGTATCGACCGGCGTGGTCGATAACAGGGTGAACCAGTTCTACGACATATTCAGCACAGTCGCGCTTATAGCAAATCTGGTCTGCGCTTTTGCCACGACCTTTGACAGCCTCGAGGCAAAATACGGGCTTCTGTTCGATTACGTTGAAGAGATAACGGTATTCTTCTTCGCCATAGACTACGCGCTCAGACTCATCACAGCCAGCCAGCACTACAAAGGCTGCTCCGCTGGCGAGGCCATGGGCAAATACGCGACGTCCGGATACGGAATAATAGATCTTCTGTCATTCCTGCCGCACTATCTGCCTACCTTTTTCCCTGCAGGAGCCGCAGTATTCAGGATGCTGAGAGTCGCAAGGATCTTCAGACTGTTCCGCATCAATGCGTACTATGATTCACTGTCGCTGATCGGGAACGTCCTTTCCAAGAAGAAGACTCAGCTGCTGGCATCGGTCTTCGTCGTAGCTACGCTTATTCTGGCTTCGAGCCTTTGCATGTACAGCGTTGAGCACGACGCGCAGCCTGATGTTTTCAAGAATGCCTTTTCGGCTATCTGGTGGGCCACCTCAACATTGCTGACTGTCGGATACGGCGATATCTATCCGATCACTCCGATGGGGCAGCTTCTGGGCATAGTCATAACATTCCTCGGTGTCGGACTGGTTGCCATCCCTACGGGTATCATATCCGCGGGATTCGTCGAAGAGGCGCAGAATGCCACACGGCTCGCCGATATCGAGAAGGAGAAAGACGTACGCTTTATCAAGGCGTCTATTGATCCCGGGGACGCATGGATAGGAAAGACCATAAGCGAGGTAGCCATGCCAAGCGGGTCTATCATAGCGCTTGTCATAAGAGATGGGGAAACGATAGTTCCGAGGGGGGATATAGAGATACTGCTTGGAGATAAGCTGATAATCTGCGCCGAATCCGCTACAGAGGGCATGCTCGAGGACGTAAGGGAAGTCATTCTGGGCAGGAACCACCCATGGAACGGTCAGAAGATAAAAGATCTTGATATTTCGCGGCAGACATTCATAGTGCTTGTTGAAAGAGACGGCAGAACGGTAAAGCCGGACGGAAACCTTGTGTTGCTTGAGGGAGATAAGATCCTCATTTACACCAAAGAAAATCTCAGAAAATATTTAAGAGAGCCGCTGTTCTAGGCGGCTCTTCCTGATGCTGATGAAGAAAACGACTATCTGCTACATTGAGAATAACGGCAGCTGGCTGATGCTGTACAGGAACCGCAAAAAAGACGACATGAACGAGGGCAAGTGGATCAGCCCCGGCGGAAAGGTGGAGGAGGGCGAGACGCCCGATGAGTGCGCTGTAAGGGAAGTCCTCGAAGAGACCGGCCTCAGGCTCAGATCCTGGACCTTTCACGGGGTGATAGAATTCCGCTCTGATGAGTACGAGGACGAAGACATGTATTTATACTCATCCTCTGACTTCGTGCCGGATGATGAAGAGGCTGCGCGCCGCTTTGCTGAGACCGGCAGATATGAGCCTCCGGAATGCAGAGAGGGCGAGCTGGTGTGGGTGCCGCATGAGAAAATGCTGGAGCTGCCTGCGTGGGAGGGCGACAGGGCCTTCCTCACGGAGCTGCTGGCAGGAGTGAAAGACATAAACATGACACTGCAGTACACCGGCGAGCACTGCACGATAATCCGCAAATAAACAATATCCGCAAATAAAGACCCGCGGCGTGTGCCGCGGATTTATTATGCTCTTTACTGATCTTTCAGATTCTTACTCTTCGTCCTTTACAAGACCATGCTCGTCTATATTGCTTTCGTGCCCAGCCTGGTCTGTGCTGTAGCGTACTATGCCTTGCTCATCGGCGATAAAGAACAGATAGTCGTGCTTCTCATAGTTGAGGGTCGCGTCGATCGCATCAGATACTACCTGGCATATCGGCCCCGGAGGGAGTCCTGCGAATTTCCTGGTGTTATACGGATTGGTGCTGTCGAGCTGGCTCTGTTTCAGATCGACTCTGTCCTCCTGGAAGATGTAGCAGACTGTTACGTCCGATCCAAGCGACATGCCCTGATCGAGTCTGTTCATGAATACGCCCGCAACTCCGGCCTGATCTTCCGCAGTGGCCTCTTTCGTGACGATCGAGGTAAGAGTCAGAAGCTCATGTACCGAGAAGCCCGATGCCTCGATCGCGTCGCGTCGCTCAGTAAGCACTTCGTCCATCCTGTCGAGGCACATCTCGGTGAAGCCTTCGATGTCCGAAATATCTGATGTAACGAAATATGTGTCGGCATACAGATATCCTTCGAGCGGATACATAACATCTTCGTCTAAGATATCATCCGTGAGGAACCAGTATTTGTCGATCAGCTCTCTGAGATATTGCTCATCTGACCACTTCGCGAGAATTTCATCAGTGGTGAAAGGGAGCTGCTCGGAGACAGCCTCAGCTACCTGCTGGAGTCTGGCCCCGTCCTTTACCTCAACTGATTCCTTTGAGATGTACTCAAAGGTGCCCTCGTTTATGATCTTCATCATCTCTTTGAAAGACATCGACGGACTGAGCACATAGGTATTCGCCATGAGGGTGTCATATCCGCCTATGCGGCTGTTGACCTTTGCGCAGAATTTGTTTTTGACGAGACCGGCATCATCGAGTATGTCGACTATAGCGGATGCTCCGCTTCCGTCCGGGATCTCGACGATCACATGCTCCTCGCTGTCGGGATCGACAGGCATGAGCCCTAAAGTGTAATAACCGCCTGCACCGACGAGTAAAGCCAGTACCAGTATCAGCAGCACCAGACAGCCGCATCCTTTCTTCTTCTTTTTCTTTCTTGCTTTTACTTCATGTGCCTGCTGCATATCTATCTCTGCCTGCCTGGCTGCTTTTTCTTCTCTGGCTTCTGCGCGTTCTACCCGACTCATTAGCCATCCCCTTTCATTAAATTGCTATTTTTCGATTTCTATTGTGTTATAATAACCCTATTATGCGGCAATGCCGCTATACTCATACAAAATTATTCTATCAGATAGGAGATAAAATGACAAAGGGTTCCGTTAAAGCGTTCCTTGAGCGCAAAAATATTGAAATTAGCGCAAAACGTTATGGTATCGACGCTCTTTCAGCCATGGCGCAGGGGCTGTTCTGCTCGCTGCTCATCGGTACCATCATCAATACACTGGGCACTCAGTTCCATATCGGATTTCTTACTGATCCTGTGTGGACAATGACATCAGGAGAGGCTCAGATCCCTTACACCGTAGGCGGGCTGGCAGTTGCCATGACGGGTCCGGCTATGGCGATCGCGATCGGATACGCACTCAAGTGTCCGCCGCTGGTGCTCTTTTCACTCGCAGCTGTAGGCTTCGCAGCAAACGGGCTTGGCGGAGCCGGCGGGCCGCTTGCAGTACTCATAGTAGCCATCATCGCCGCTGAGTTCGGTAAAGCTGTAATAGGCGAGACGAGAGTGGATATACTCGTAGTGCCGCTGGTCACCATAGGTGTAGGTGTTGCACTTTCAGCGTGGTGGGCGCCGGGACTCGGAGCCGCCGCCATGAAGGTCGGAAACCTCATAATGTGGGCGACTGAACTCAGACCGTTCCTGATGGGCATCATCGTATCCGTCGTTGTCGGCATGGCGCTGACACTTCCTATATCATCGGCTGCCATCTGTGCGGCATTCGGACTTGTGGGCCTCGCGGGAGGCGCTGCCGTGGCTGGCTGCTGCGCTCAGATGATAGGCTTCGCCGTCATGTCATTCCCTGAGAACAAGTGGGGAGGACTCATAAGCCAGGGTATAGGCACATCGATGCTCCAGATGGGCAACATCGTAAAGAACCCGCGCATCTGGATAGCTCCGACACTTACATCGGCCATCACCGGACCGATCGCTACCTGCGTATTCAAGATGCAGATGAATGGTGCTCCTGTCTCGAGCGGCATGGGAACCTGCGGATTCGTCGGTCAGATCGGCGTATACTCCGGATGGGTGAATGATGTGGCTTCAGGCGCAAAGGCAGCCATCACAGGAATGGACTGGCTCGGAATGATCCTTATTTGCTTCGTGCTCCCGGCTGTGCTGGCACCGCTGATCAATATGGGATGCCGCAAACTCGGATGGGTAAAAGACGGAGACCTCACACTGTAGTGAGAGAATCTTGGACAGGGATTAAAACTGTCAGAGAAATGAATAATATAAATGAATAACACCAATTCTCCGGGGAAAACCCGGAGATTTTATTTTGCAAAAAAGTATTGATCAATGCCCGTCACCAGCGCAGGGTTCCCGGAGCAGACAGGTAAGGCAATGGTATATAGCCTGTGGACTATTATTTGATGAAAATGGAGCCTGCTTGGGCTATAATCTGTTCATGATTAGGGAAGAATATGACATTGTTATAATAGGAGCCGGCGCATCGGGACTGATGCTGGCTGCAAATCTTGACCTGAATGGTTCGAGGGGAGTGATACTCGAGGGCTCCTCGCGTGCAGGAAGCAAGCTGCTGATGAGCGGCGGCGGACACTGCAACATAACTCACGGCGGATCGATCAAAGACTTCGTTAATGCGTACGGAAACAGCGGACAGGCCTTAAGGCGCTGCCTTTACCGGCACAGCAATATCGAGCTCGCGAGCTGGATAACTGATCATGGCATCGATCTGGCGGATGAAAACGGCGATCCGATAGATCCTTCATACGGGGCAGGCGGCATGGACAGTGCAGGACGCATATTCCCGGCTTCAATGAAGGCGCGCGATGTGCTCGATGTTCTGCGAAATGAAGCAGACTGGAACGGCTGGCAGACAGTAATGGACGCAAAGGTCTGCGCCCTCAGAAATGACGGCGGATTGTGGGAGATAACCCTTATAAACGAATATGAGATGTGGGCAAAGAACGTCGTTATCGCCGCGGGCGGGATAACCTATCCTGAAACAGGATCCGACGGCTCCATGCTCGGCATTCTCGGAGATCTCGGCATTGAGATAACTGAGCCGAGACCGGCTCTTGCTCCTGTATACGTCGAGGACTATCCGTATTCGGAGCTTTCGGGCATATCGGTGCCGGATGTTACTGTGACAGCCTTCAGCAGTGATGCAGCTCGCGCAGGCAAGGGCAAGCCTGCGAAGATGCAGGGCGATCTGCTGTTCACACATGAGGGACTGTCGGGTCCGGTGATACTGAATATTTCAAAGTATGTTGAGCCGGGCGAGCTTATAAGGATCTGCTACAACAAGGAGCTTCAAGAGCTTCCGAAGCGCATGCAGCGCGTGCTGCGCGACCGCGCGAGGGGCGTCACGGGCGATGTGAAGACCAGTGTGCTGGCATCGATGCTCGAACACGATGACTTCAAGGTGAGCGGAGTGGATGAGCGCGGCATGGTGACTGCGGGCGGAGCGGCGCTCGATGAGATAGACATGCGTACGATGAGGTCGAAGCGATTCGACGGACTGTATGTGATAGGAGAGGCACTCGATGCCGACGGGATCACAGGCGGATATAATCTGCAGCTATGCTGGTCGACAGCAGCTGCTGCCGCGGATGATCTCAGAGCGATATTTGAAAAAAGGGGTCTGGAGGAATAAACATGGTTTCATTTGAATGTGATTATATAGCGGGAGCGCATCCGGAGATACTTAAGAGGCTGGCAGAGACCAACATGGAATCTCTCCCGGGCTATGGCATGGATCATTACACTGAGTCTGCGAAGGAGAAGATCCGTAAGGCTTGCGGCTGTCCTGACGCCGAGGTGGAATTCCTGGTGGGCGGTACTCAGACGAATTCTGTAGTGATCTCCACGATGCTCAGAGACTGGGAGGGCGTGATCGCTGCTGACAGCGGACATGTAAGCGTGCACGAATCCGGTGCGGTGGAGTTTACCGGGCATAAGGTGCTGCAGATACCGGCCGAAAACGGCAAGCTCAGGGCTGATGACGTAAGGCAGTTCCTGAAGAATTTCCATGACGATGCGACCCACGATCACATGGTGTTCCCCGGAATGGTATACATCTCGCATCCGACGGAGCCGGGCACACTGTACAGTAAGGCCGAGCTTGAGGAGCTATCTGCACTATGCCATGAGTACAGCATTCCGCTCTACCTTGATGGAGCGAGGCTGGGATACGGTCTCATGAGCAACGAATCAGACCTTACTCTTGAAGATATAGCGAAGCTTGTCGACGTTTTCTATATAGGCGGCACAAAGGTTGGAGCCCTGTGCGGCGAGGCTGTCGTTTTTACGAAAAACAACAGGCCGGCGCACTTCATAACGTCAGTCAAAAAGAGGGGAGCGCTACTCGCGAAGGGCAGGCTGCTTGGCATACAGTTCGATACCCTGTTTACCGATGACCTGTACTTTAAGATCAGCCGCCATGCCATTGAGATGGCTGAGCGCGTAAAGGACATCATCAGAGAGAAAGGCTGGGAAGTTTACATGGATTCTCCGACTAACCAGCAGCTGATACTGATGACAGAGGAGGAAATGACTGAGCTCGGAAAGACAGTCATCTTTGACCGCTGGGGTATATACGACGATACTCGCACGATCGTGAGGCTGGCGACGAGCTGGTCGACGACTGAGGAAGACATAGCCGTGCTCGCGAAGGCCTGATCGGTGCGGCAGGCGGGTGCTGTCCATACATTTATAAGGAAACGCAGCCAGTGAGTGCCTGCGTTTATAAGAAAAAAAGGCGCTGCCGCAGCTTTTGCGGAAGCGCCTTTTGTGGTGTATTTGCCTTTGCTTCTCGCCAAGCATCAACTCG
>CADATR010000024.1 GCA_902790885.1 uncultured Eubacteriales bacterium | reverse complement strand
GGATATAAAAGCAACGAGTCAAGGGTGAATGCCAGCTTCCGGCTGCCTAAAACGACAGGATCGATCCGCAGGTATATCAGAACTACGCAAAGCAATACTGAAATAACAAACCCTGATGTACCGATCCGAAAAGAATGTCTCACATGATCACGGCTGCGGCTTATATAAAATGCACAATAATTCGCCAATACGCCCAGAGTGAATTCCAGAGCCCTCAGTACAGGATTGGTATAGACCGCGCCTCCAAGCGAATAATAATGATCTATGAATGGAAGATATATCAAAGCTGCTGTTATGCAGATCGTACAGGAGAAAACTGTCCCGGGTTTCGAGTCATGAAAAATGCAACGCAGTATAGGATAAATCAAATATGAAATCAGAAGACAGCTGATGAACCATGTTCCGCCATTGTGAAGAAGGCCCATAATGTTCGGGTACATGGACTGCAGGGCGGTAAGTTCAAGAGGCGTGAGAAACAGCCATCTGATAAAAGAATCCTTACCAAGGAACAGCCACAATATATGGATGAGCAGATATGCCGGGACAATCTGGATCAGACGCTTTGCATAGAATTGTCTCGTGGCATGATAATCCCATTCATTGCCGTTAAGATAGTTGTAGCTGATCGAGAAGCCTGAAAGCATGAAGAACATCGACATAATAGGACTTCTTGCTGAAAATATGATCGCATCTGCTAACTGCGATCCATATGTGCACCCGTAGCTTCCTATTGAATGCCCCATATATATCAGCAATGCACAAACAATACGTATAATGTCGATCCCGGATATTCTGTGACGTTGATAACTTATACTCATTAAATCTAAAACCTGAATATCAAAAGCTATAGCTGTATTTATAAGAGAGCTCCGGCGATTTCTCGCCGGAGCAAATGTTTTCTGGGCCTTGTTAAAGCCTTGCTTATCACTTAGCACTATCAGTACTTTGTAAAGCCTATATTCTTCATTACCATTCCATAGTTGCTCTTTAGCACGCTATTCCATGTGGCCATAGATGATTTAAAGGCAGCGTTCACTGAATCGTTAGTATGGATCTTTGTGCTCGTTGTATATTCACCCGGATTTACATCCGTTTCGAATTCATCCTCTCCCTCTCCTATTACAGTATACACCGGGCAAGCGGTGGATGGATTCAATGGAAGCATCACTGAAGTGTAAGTGTTTGCGCTGCCATTCTGGACTGCGCATACCAGCTCTACTTCCTTACTGCCGTTTTCAGTATGGTTTACAAGGAAAACTCTTGTTTTGTCGGTAGATTTTGAAAGTTCTACGGTTCTGTCCGTTCCTTTGCTCTGAGCCTCGGCTCTATTGATGTATCCGGTCATATCTATTATGTCATATAGGTTTTCAACAGATAATTCACCGACATTGATCACAACTGTCTTTGTTGCTAAACCCGGAGGATAATAGCTTCCCTTATAATCGTCTTTAAATACGAGTACTGTTGCTCCGTTAGTTTTTCCTTTGATTGTAATACGGTCAATAGGCTCGCCTTTTTCGTTGTAGGTAGTTTCTTCGGAAACCAGCTCTATATTTTTACTGTTTTTGACCGAATATTTTGTGCCATAATTGCTTTTAGCCGTAATTACTACTGTCTCTCCCACGTTAATATTTGCATTTATCTTATCAACGTTAACATACGGCTCGGTTCTTCCCATGATCTTTATTACAGCTTCGTCTGAGATCAGTGTAGGTCCGCCTAGTGTAATAGATCTGAATGCTCCTGAGCTCTTCACATATTCCCTTGCTGCCGTGATGTTCGTGGAATCGGTCAAGATGATCGGTGCGCTTTCCTGCATCGCCAAAGGTCCGCCTGACAGTCCGTCCGGGAAGTTCAGCGCATATACCAGCATTACTGTCTTTGTTTTCGCGAAGAACTTCTCTGCTACTGCTGCAGAAGTCTCATATCTTGTCGATCCCGCAAGTCTTTCAGTGTTTAAGCCAAGGGCTTCCAGGCCTGTCTGTATGGCAGGTTTGACAACCCCTTCTCCTCCTATCAGGTAGGCCTTTTTCAGTCCCTTGAGGTAGTTCTTCTGATCAGCTGTGAGGGTGTTGCCTACCAGCAGAATCGGCTTTCCTACCGCCGATGCCGAAAGGCTGTCAGCGTATCCACTTGCTGTGCATACCAGAATATCCTCAGCCTTGACGCCTGCTGCCTTGAGGATAGCCAGATTTGTTTCATATCTGGTCGCTCCTCCGAGTCTCTGTGTTGATATTCCTTTAGCTTTTACTTTGCTCTCGAATGCAGAACTTACTACCCCAGTTCCGCCGAGGATGTATACCCTTCCTCCAGATACGATGTTTTCGCTTATGTAATTGACCACTCTGGTTTCTTCAGATGGGTCTACCAGAAGGATCGGTGCTTCTTTGACCTTGGCCAGATATCCACCGGAAAGTGCGTCCGGGAAATTCTTTCCATATGCCACAATTACGTTCTTGAATTTCGACCCGGATGTGCTTTTATACATATCTGCCACTTTTATGGCAGTATCAAATCTGGTACTTCCGAATACCCTGATATCTTCCGCCTTGACAACGTTCGCATCTCCTGCATCAGACTGAGCAGCTTTGCTTTCGAATGTTATGAGGTCCCCCTGGTCTTCATTGTCTTCTGCCGCTTCAAGCCCGGACAGCAGATCGTCTATGTCTGCAGAAGCGTCCTGATAAGCCGCATCCGGTTCTACAGCAGATATCCCCGCAGCTTCAGGCTGCGAGTCAGGATCTTCTGTTTCAGTTTCCGGTATCGCTGCATTCTCTTCTCCTGCTTCAAGTGTTGCTATGTCCTCCGCGGTCTCTTCTGCCTCTGCAGCTTTTTCTATGTTTTCCGGCATTTCTGTAAACGCGTAAGACAGAGCAGGCGAGCATGTAAAGAACACTGCTATCGCCATCAGCACCGCAAACACTCTCTTGTTAATCATATTCTTCATCTGATCTCCTTGTTATATTTATTATTTAAATGATTTTATCCTAATAGACAATAAGGGCTGTGCCATTAGGGCAATTATCATAAACCCACTTAGCATTCGGGTCGAAGTTCCTGACACATCCGTTTGATGCAGGTCCTCCCATGTACCAGCTTGATAGTTTCCCATGTATGGAGTTCCATGTCTGGAAAGGACACCACCACTTGACACCATGGCGGTATGACACTTTTCTCTCAAGCTGCTTATTGAAGCCTGTAGGTGTTGGCGATTCACCGGCACCTGTAGAGCATTCCCAGTCCTTGATCAACTTCCAGTTTCCTTTGCTGCCCTGGAAAACATAAAGATGCTGTGTGTATGTGCTCACCCAGATCAGATATTTCGTCCTGCTTGTCTTTGCGAGAGCGTTCACGAAATACTCCGCAGAAGTCCTGTCATAGTACCTCAGGCCCTGATAATATTCAGTTCCACCAGCAGCGCTCGCGTAGTTTTGATATGCCCAAATACCGCTGTAAGACTTCGTTTGGCTTATAGCGTTTGCCTGATAATCAGCTTTGCAATTTTTTACACGTACATAGTTTACATAGAAATAGTTGCCATTATACCAGAACTCATATTTACCGCCACCGAAACCTTGAGCAGTAACGGTCTGGCCACCCTTGAACCTTACGCTTCTGTTTTTTCCATCATGTGAGGTCAGCGTTACGGACTCTTTAAAAGTGATATGCTCATACATCGGTCTTATACTGGTTCCGCTGGCCTCTGCCGGCTTTGGCGATCTGACATCGGTCACCGAGACTGAAAGGACTCTGTAGTAATATGTCCTGACTTGACTGAATTGACCCTGACCTTTACCACCACTGTCCCATGCTTTTGTGTCATAGTAAAGAATCTCGTCTGCATTTGTATTCTTTACTGTTGCGAGATCAGTATAATGCACTTTGTCTGTGGATCTCTGAACAACATATGATTTTGCATCCTCGACTCTGTCCCATGTAAGAACAATACCTAGTGCAGGATGCAATTTGAGGTTTGTAACAGGCGGGGCAGGAGCAGGACTATATGTGACCGTGACAGTGGTCGGATTACTGGAGTTTCCGTTAACAGTGCCCTCGGCTATCGCCTTATCCGGAGCATACCCTTTGAGTTCCGGCGATTTAACAGAATACTTGCCCTCGTAAACGCCCTTGGAATTCTCCTTGAGTACGATTTCCTGCGTCACTGTCGGAGCTGCCTCTTTACCATCCTTTTTAAATACATATTTTATTATCACTGTGACGCTCTGCTCCTCAAGACCATAAATCAGCTCTTCGATCTTTGATCTCTTAGCCGCGTCCATCGACTCAGATGCGATCTCTTCGACCGGCTCACCTGTCTCCGATGCATTCTCACCGGCCTCAGTGGTTTCGGCATCAGGTGTCGTTTCCCCGACATCAGGAACAGTTTCCTCTGTGACAACTGCCTGATCATCAGCCTGAGGCGCTGCTTCGAGTTCATCCACAGCAAATGCAATGCTGAGTGACGACATAACCATCAGCATGGCGAGCAGCATGGAAATAAATTTTGAATGTTTTTTCATGTCTCTCTCCGATAATGTTATAAAGATTTCAAAATGTATTCATAGATATACATGTTAATGATAACAGACGACTGTACTTTTTGGCAACCAAAAGGCCTCCTTATTTTAAAAAAGCTATCCCTTTTCAGCGGATTTTACCGACCAGATCTTATTTCCGTCTATTTCATCCACCTGCTCCATATATATCGTTGTATCAGGGGACCCATACCACTTGTTATAGTATTCTTCCAGCCTTTTTATGTTCTTATTGCCTACATAAAACGCTTTTTCATTATCTATGAGGTCTTTTATCGGATTATAGACTCCGAATTCCGCAAGCCTGTCCAGCATGTACGGCGAAAGCACTCCCCAGCCTCCTGTACCGGTCACGTTGCGGTCTTTTCCGTCAGGCGCCTTCAGAGGCGAAGCGTATACTCTGGCCTGCTTTTTTTCAGTTGTCGCCCAGACATACAGCTTATCCCCGTTCTGCATGTAGTATTCCTCCAGAGCCTCCGACATCACCTTGCCTGATGCATTTGCCGCCTTGCTTACAGCTCCTGTGTATGCCGGAGCCATCAGCATGGCAGTTATCAGGATAACTGCCACTCCCATCACGGCAGAAGCTCCTCTGTTGCTGCCTTTAGCCTTCTCCCCGGTATTCTTCATCAGATAATACAGCATCCATACCGCGGCCCCTATGTCTGCCACATACAGCGCCCTGTACGCCGGCCGCTGCATGTAATATACAGCGAGATACAGAGCCAGAGCCATGAGTCCTGTCCCTATAACAAAAGGCCAGTGCCTCGGCTTCAGCGCCAGAAGCATCCAGAGTGCAAGCACACACAGATAGATGATATGGATCCCTGTAAAAGACAGATCCCGCACGCCATGGTAAGTCTCCTTAAGACATTTTTTTACGCTCTTTATCAGTACAGCCGCTTTTCCATCATCGCTTCTTTTGATGCTGTCTATGCTGCGAAGGTTCTCCATGCTCGCGGCGCCTTCGTAATCGAATACCCAGTGATCTATCAGATAGATGTCGTTCTCTGAAATGCCTATGGCATCATACGCATCGACATTGTCTTCATAGTATTCATATGTAGGAAAGTCTACGACATTGGATCTGTAAAGACTGTAATCCTCTGCATATCGAAGTTCCGGAGTGCTTACATTTATGCGGCATGAGTACTGGTCGAGCCCGTACGCCCCGATCACCAGAACGATCACAAGCGCATATAATACGATCCTTCCGAAAGTAAAATAGCCGTCATCTGTAAGCCGGCTTCTGTTCTGTATGAGCCATTTCAGGCCATAAATGCCTGCAAAGCCCGCTGCGCCAAGAAGAGCGTCTACACGTATGCACGCCCCCAGATAAATCAGCAATATCGCGATGATATATCCCGGCGCTTTCTTCTTCTCAGTAACGCAGTCCACCAGCAAAAGCATTCCGGCAGTCATCACCAGAGCGGCTGTCTTTGTGAACTGCACCGCGCTGTAGTGATCGAAGGCGAAAAAAGCAATCATAACAGATGAAGCTATCCTGACTACCCTGCCAGTGCCAGCATTGAATATAGTGTGCAGTATGCAGGTAAATGCCGCAAAGGACGCTGCTATAAGCAGTATCACATACCAGTTGACTGCAGGTATGAGACTCTGCACTGCTATAAGCGCCCTGCACAAAAAGTAGTTGACGAAACCAACGTACGGATAGCCGGAAGCGAGCCTCGCCGCTATAGCATAATCGTCATTCGTTTCGTACGCCATGTCGGTCAGCACCAGCATCGCAGCAAGGATGACCGCGTTTATTATGATAGATTTTATAAAATTTTGTCTGCTATTTGTTTCCATGGCTTTCTGTTAAAGTATTGCTAACGTCCTCTAAACATACTAAAATTCAAACATTGAAGGAGGCTCATACATGAAATATTCGATTGTAATACCATGTTATAATTCTTCACATACGATCCGTCAGGTCGTTGAACTGACCTGTAAAGAAATGAACGATCTGGGCAGAACGCCTTTCGAGATGATCCTCGTTGACGATTTCTCTCCCGACGGCGGAGCCACAGCTGCCGAGCTGATCGCGCTGTCTGCCGACTATGAAAATGTTGTTGCGGTAGAGCTTGCCAGAAACGGCGGCCAGCACAACGCCATCATGGCCGGTCTCAACTATGCCAAAGGTGACTTCATCATTCTTATGGATGATGACATGCAGACGCATCCATCGCAATTATCGCCTCTTCTGGCCAAATTCGATGAGGGCTTTGACGTGGTCTACGGATACTATCCTGACAAGAAGCACTCGGCTTTCCGCAATTTCGGCTCGTGGGTCAACTATACGACAGTGCGCATACTCATCGGCAAGCCGAAGGGTCTCAGGACCTCCAGCTACTGCCTCATGCGCAAGTATGTACGCGACAGTATCATAAAGTATCCGGCCCAGTATTCTCACATGCAGGGTCTGGTGCTGAGGACAGTATCCCCTGCAAAGATAGCCAGCGTTCCTATACAGCATTTTGACAGAGCATACGGCACGTCCAACTACTCGCTCAAAAAGCTCATCTCCCTGTGGTCGAATATAGCCGGATTCTCGATAGTGCCTCTGCGCATATCCCGCACTTTCGGCGAGATACTGTCGGCCATCGGCATTCTGGGAATGGTATGGCTCATAGTCCGCAAGGTCGTAAAATCGACTCAGATACTCGGCTGGACATCCACGATGATGGCCATCATATTCTTCTCGGGTGTCATCCTCATCACCCTTGGTATAGTAGGTGAATATATCGGGCGGATGTTCCTCACCATAAGCAACTACCCGCAGTTCGTTGTGCGGGGCGTCTACCGGAACGGAAAGGAACAGCCTGCAGATCGGATCGAACCCGACGGGCAGTGATCACAGAACCATTAAACAGTAAATTCCTCTGGCTGTTACCAGCCAGAGGTTTTTTATTGTCTTTTCAGTTCTGCCTTGCAGCCATATCTGCCAGCACCTCGCTCATCTCGCGAGGGACCATTCCGGTAAGCTCTTTCATGCGTCTTACATCCATGTACGACGGAGTTATAGTCTCCGGAGCGGAGTCATCATATTTTACAGGCTCCGGTATGCCGTACGCCTTTACGAAAGCTTCTGCTATCTCCAGATTCGTATAGGCCCCTTCCATGCCCGCATTTACAATGCAGCAGCCCGATATGTCCGCTGAAATCAGACTGAATATCACATCCGCAAGATCTCTTGAGTAGATATACTGTCTTCTTGCGGCGCTTTTGCCGATGACTGTCAGCTGCTGCTTCTTTTCGGCGAGATCCCTGAATACATTCACCATATTCCGCATATGGTCTTTTTCGCTCAGCACCTGCGCTATCCTTACAATTATGACTCTCAGTCCGTATTTTTCACTGTATTCGCGGCAAAGCTGCTCGCAGCGCAGCTTATTTTTGCCGTATGCGGAGCGCGGATCAGGCACGGTCTCTTCTGTCCACGGCACCTTCTCCGGATCACCGTAAGCGATGCGGCTCGATGCGTAGACAAAGGTTCCGACACCGCCTGCCACAGATGCCTTGAGCAGAGCCTCTGTCATATGCATGTCTTCATCGTACTCGTGCAGCTCCGTTTTTATTCCCTTTATGCCCGCAAGGTGCACGACTGCATCCGCGCCGCTCAGAAGCGGCATAAGGCTTTCCTCAGAATAGTCGGTGCCCGCCCAGCTTATGTTTGCGGCGCTTTCCGGATGACCGCTGCTGCGGCTCAGAGCAAGTACGTTTATGTCATCCCTGCCTGCGGCCTTCTCAAGCATCGCATCCCCGACTACGCCGCTCGCGCCCGTAACAACTATCCTGCTCATCTCTCTGCTATTGCTCCTTCTTTACATTGCACACGAAGCAGCGCTGCTTGCCTGTCGTATCAGGCGGAAGCACGTCCATCCACTCTATCCTTACCTTGAACTCGTCGCCATACAGATCGTATACGGAGTCGATGAAGTGTTTTTCTATCTCCTCGCGGCTCATGGAAGTGTTGTTAGGATCCGGTGCAAGCTGTATAAGCATGTCATGGTATGTCTCTTCGATGAACCTGAACTGAGACAGACCTACAGTCTTGTTGGCTATGCGCATCAGCATGAGAGCTGATGATTCGACTCCATCCTCATGAAGCACCAGGTCGTTCATGCGGCCTTCGATCTTGGTCATGTATCTCAGTCCGTCCTTGACGTACGATTTGCCCAGGTCTCTGGTCTCGTAATTGATGATAGGATATGTCTTTTTGTAAAGCGATGTGATGATGATGCGTCCGTCATCCGCGAGATTATTATTGTCGTCATACACGTTCACGACAGCGATATCGTTGGCAACATAATAGAAGTCATTGCCCGGATACTGATAGACGAAGCTGCCCATCTCAGACAGTCCGTACGCATCAATGAGGCCGTCTCCCAGAGTCTTTTTGAGAAGTTTTCTGGTAACGTCGTCTACCATTTCACTTATAGGACAGTAGAGCTTAGGTTTCCACAGCGGCATGTTATGCTTTTCAGCGTAGGCAACTATCCTTACGAGGCAGTTGCGGCGGAAGCATATCATGTCAGGCTTGTATTCATTGATATCTCTGATGGTATCCGCGATACCGTCGCCGAAGCAGTAGTCTTCCGATACTACTTTTCTTCTCATTACTCCCAGCGCCTGTATGAACGAGTCCCTGCTCTTATCGCTCGGGTCTCTGTGGCTGGTCTGGAAGGAATACATCTTTCCTCTGAACGGATGGTATCCGGCGTCGCGGAGAACTCTTATCCAGTTGGCGTCGCTGCAGCCCTGCTCCCTCTGTGTGTACAGTACTTTCAGAGGCACTCCCGATGAACCGCTCGTGCTGTGAACATTGAGCGAATCATGCTTTTCAGGATGCTGCTCCCACTCCTGCTGCATCCAGAGCCTCAGCTCAGGCTTGTCCATGGTTGGGAATTTTACCATATCCTCAGCGCAGTGATAATCGTCAGGAGTTGTATTCGACTCTTCGAATTTCTTTCTGTAGAAAGGGATCTTGTAAGCCCGCTTCATGAGCTTGTGGATCCTTTTGTTCTGATCCTTCTTTATCTTCTCCGGATCTCCGCTGAGATGCCTGTGAAGTGTCAGCAAATAGTAAAGCGTGTATACGTTCTTTAATTTCTTTTCAAATTTCACTTCTGTTACCTCTGTTTCACTAAGCTTCCGATGCCTTGACTATCTCATAACCGCATTTCTCAATGTAACCGTTGAGCCTGCGCACTTTGTCGCCATCCTTATAATAGTAGAAATAATATTCAGCGCCCTCATGGCTGTGCCTGCTGCTGTCAAACTTTGTCCACGGCGGCTGACAGAAAAACCTCAGAACGTATTCGTCTTCAGGCATCTCTGCGCCGCAGTCTATCCCCGGATCTCCCGTGAGAAGATGTGAGAAGCTCGCGTCCAGCAGGTCGACACCGCAGTAATGCTTGATCAGATTCCACATGTGGCAGCCGTCGAGTCTCGGCGTCACCTCGAGTATCTTAGGGACGTTATTGCCATCAAGCTTTATCTGGAAGTAGCAAGGACCATTGCTGATACCCAGCCTCCTTGCTGCCTGTGCTGCCATTTCTTCAGCAGCTTTTCTTATATCCGCCCCAAGCTTGGAAGGCAAAACATGCTCTTTGATTATGCCGCCCGGATACTCGTCGAAAGATATGCGGTCAGAAACGAGTGCAAATATCATTTCACCGTCTTTCATGTAGCCGTTCAGCGATATCTCAGGGCCTTCCAGATACGACTCAATGATCACCTTGCCCTCATGTGAAAAGTCCTTGGATGTCTGGAACTCCTTCCTGATGTCATCCTCGCAGTCGACCCTGAAGCAGCCTCTCTGCCCCTGTGAATCGGTAGGCTTCATCATTCCCGGAAAGCTTTTGAACCTAACAGCTTCCTCAAGCGAGGTGCACTCTATGTAATCGACATTCCCGCAGAAGTCATATCCGAGCATGCTTCTCATGCGGCTCTTTGAGTGGCAGGTCTCGGCTGTTTCAGGCCTGATGAAGTGCGGGAGCCCGAGAGCCTCGCTTGCTCTCATCACCGTAGGCATCGCGACATCAGAACCGACAGAATATACCGCTTTCACGTTATATTTCTGTGCGACTTCTATTATTCCCTCGACGTTTTTGATATCCATATGTTCAAAATAGTCAAGATAAGGGATGCCGTTATCGACAGTGGTATAGCTGCAGCCGCAGACCTCAAACCCCTTGTTTTTACAGTATTCTATTGCATCTATCTGCGCGTTTCCGGCGCCCAGGATCAAAATTATGTCTTTCATTTACGTATTTTCCTTAGTCCATATATTGTATTTGGGCACCTAATTTTACCATATGCCTTGAGCTTTCTCAATTGCACGCTGGCTCTCACGGCCAGAGAACAGCAAAAATGGCCTCTGATACATATGAACAAATATTAAGGTTTGTTTGAACAAATTTTAAGCAAATATAGAATATATCTATAAATTCATTAAGAGATTGCTTAAAATTTTGAAAGCGAGGGGTAACAATGGTCAGATCAACATGTAAAAGAGTCACCGCAGTATTGCTTGCTTTTGCGCTGCTGATCACAGGAATAACCATGCTTGAGCCGATGACCGCATCGGCGGCATCAAGCGTAAAGATCGGACAGGCTACCAGCGGTGAAAACGGAAGAATCCGTGACTGCAAGGCAGGAGATCAGTCCGGCGGAGAGGTTGATATCGGAAAATGGACCTACAGCTCCAAGAGCGGCGCATACAACAACTGGAAGTATGTGATCCGCGCCAAAGACCCGGCGATCGCAAAGAAGCTTGCTGTTTCGATGACACAGGCTTGTGTCAACAATCACATCGGATATGATCAGAAGGCTCCTGACCGCTTCAGCTGCTATGATGAGGCGAAGAAGGTCGGCTGGGATCTTTCGAAAATAACTACTAACTGCGAAACTACATGCGCATCAGTTGTGTCTGTATGTCTCAACGCAGCCGGGATCAAAACAGACAGATACTGGGATTCATCTCTGGTCTATAACGATCTCAAAGCAACGGGAAAGTTCAATATCTTTACATCAAAGGAGTTCACAGCCAGCACCGATCTGCTGGAAGCAGGTGACATACTCGTATCCCCGGGACATCACACCGCGATGGTAGTTGAAAGCCCTCGCTCCCCTGGGTCATCCGTAAAGACTGCCCAGAGCAGTGTTTCGACATTCAAAGTCGGCAAAGAGTATCAGCTCACGGAAGAGCTCTTTGTGCGCACCGGCGCTGGTAAGATTTTCCCTGCCAAAACAGTAAGCCAGCTGACAGAAAACGCCAAGCTTTATGCAATAGCTGTAGAAGGCAAAGCTGTGCTCAACAAGGGAACCGTTGTGACCTGTCTCAAGACAAATGGCGACTGGATCCAGATCCCAAGCGGATGGATATGCGGTAAACAGAACGGTGAATACTATATTACTGAATACAAAGATACTGCTGCTCAGAAGGCGCAGTATGAAAAGGCTTTGACAGCCAATAAGGCGAAAACCTCTTCAACCTTAAAGCCGGGCACAACAGCTGCTTCCAAAGCGACAGCTGCCGCCACATCCACAGCTGTCAAAGCAACGACCACCAATACCACAACTACAAAAGCAGCAACAACTACGGCTACAGCTAAAGCAACGACCACCAAGGCTGCAGCTGCTAAGAGTTCGACATTAGTGATCAAGAAGGGCAGGAATTACTCTCTTAATATGGTCCTTAACGTGAGAACCGGCCCGGGATTAAACTATAAAAACGTCAAGTGGTCAAAGCTCACAGCAGACGGCAAAAGGCATTCTACCGGCAGCTCACAGGCAAGGCTCAAAAAAGGAACTGTTGTCACCTGTCTCGAGGTAAGGGGCAACTGGATGCGCATCCCGAGCGGATGGATATGCTGCAAGCCTGGAAATCTGTCAGCAGCAAAATAAAAATAGTCAGACAGCAAAAGATCCCCGCATCGCCTGCGGGGATCACTTTTTACGATAAATCTGTCGCAATGTCTGCTCTATTTTTTATCGAAACCGATCTTCTCTTTGATCACGTACTGTGGATTCTGATTAAGGCTCAGATATATACGCCCAATATACTCTCCTATCACTCCAAGCATCAGCATAATCATTCCGCCTGTCAGGAGATTCGTCGCGATCATGGAAGTCCATCCTATCGCGATATCCGATCTCGTCAGTTTCATTATGACCAGCACTATGATCGTCAGGAAGCCGATCGCCGCAAACAGCGTGCCGAATACCATTGCCAGTCTGATAGGCTTGATGGAAAAAGTCGTGAGACCGTTCACCCAGGTCGCCAGCAGTTTCTTCAGATTATATCCCGAGCTTCCGCTCGCACGCTCCTTCTGATCGACCGTGACATTGCCGATGTTGCGTGTAGTCCTTATGAGAAGGCCTTCCATGTGCGGGTACGCATTGGTGTAGCGCACCATCTCATCAACAACGAACTTCTTTGCCAGAAAGTATACCGACAGACTCAGATCTTCGGGCTTTTCCATGAACAGCTTGGCCATCTCATTATTCGCCCAGGAGCCCAGCCTTCTGAAGGCCGACCTTTTGCCTCTTCCGTGATAATCCGCGCAGACCACATCGTAGCCGCCTTCTTTCATGTGATCATAAAAATCAAAGACCGTTTCAATCGGAGTCTGTCCGTCATCATCACTGACAGCTACCAGCTCTCCTTCAGCATGCCTCAGCCCGGCCATTATGGCGCTCTGCTGTCCGCTGTTTTTCGCGATGTTTATTCCTTTTATATTATCGTACTCTTCGTGGAGCTTTCTGATCACGCCCCAGGTATCATCAGGGGATGCGTCGTTAACAAGGATGATCTCAGCTTCGAAGCCGTCTCTGGCATCGACAGTATCCTGGATCGTCTTTACTACATCGCCCAGTGTGTTTTCAGATCTGTAACAAGGTATTACGAAAGATATCAGCATTTTAACCTCTGAATATATAGTAGCCGTGTCTGTTGGAGCTGTCCGTTACCGCGTCGGAAAGATCGGAGTCTATATGCTCGCGTACGATAGTTCCCGGATGCTCCTTTTTAAACTGCTCATAGGCATCAACATCCTTCTGATCGATTATGAAGTTGACGCCTGCTTTGTTGCTTTCGAAGACCTCTGGCACCTCAGGATCCTCTCCCATGGCTACCTTTATGACGCCTTTTACGAAATCATAGCCAGTCGAGAGCTGCACGAGGTCGCTTCCGATAAAGTCGCCTCCCATGCGTCCGCCTATCTCTATGATGTTGATCTCATCGCCGTCGATCTTTAGCTCGATATGAGCAGCACCGTTTCTGAGCTGCAAAGTATCGAGCGCGTGCTCTGAGATCTTCTGTATGCGTGCCAGCATCTCCTCTGACAGAGGCGCCGGCTGCCTGTGCCCGGTCTCTATAAAGAACGGCGCACCGGTGGTTATCTTGGCGGTAGCCGCAAGGAAGTAATGTCTGCCCTCAAAGGAAATATACTCTATGCTGTACTCGTCTCCTTCAACGAATTCCTCAACGACCGCCTTGCCTTCAAAGCTGTACTCTCTGGCGCGGATGATGGCATCTCTGAGCTGTCTCTGGTCGAACACCTTGTGTACTCCCCTGCTGCCGCTCCTGTCCGTCGGCTTGACTATCAGCGGGAATTTCATGTCGATGCTGCTGAAATCAGTGCGCGAGTCGACCAGCATGCTTTTCGGACTCGGATCGCCGTTCTCCTCAAATGCTTTCCTCATCCAGTGCTTGTTGGTGCTTATCGTTGTCGCTTCGACGGAATTTCCCGGTAGTCCCATTTTCTCTGCCACATAGTTTACGGTCACCATGGCAAGGTCAGAAGCAATGCTTATTATGCCATCTATCCCGATCTCTTTACACTTCTCGAGTATCTCATCCTGCTCCTTTATGCTGATAGGATAGAAATGATCTGCCATCTTTTCTCCCCTGTCGCCGGCAGCCCACGCAAACACATGGGTCTCATATCCCATCTCCTGCGCTTTTATTATTGCCGGCTCCTGAAACAGGGCAGCCCCGAGTATCGCCAGTTTCTTCTTGCTCATTTTATCTGTCTCCGTCCAGAATGATATGGATCATGCCGAGAGTATCTTCTGCTTTCTTTCTTGCTCCATCCAGTGTTTCTGCCTGTGTGATTATCTGGCCAATGCAGTCGCTTGTGCTTGCGAACTTTCGTACAGAGTCTCCCGGCTTAACAAACAGAAGCACATCAGCATCGCAGTCCTCATCGATCTCCGCGCTCTCAAGTATTCCGCTCCTCTCAGAAAGAACCATCTGCGAGAAGCAAGGAGTGCACGGTACTTTTTCAGGACTTATCTCGCTGAGGAAACCTCTCTCCCCAAGCGAAGTCTCGATTATCATGCGGTTTATATCATAGCCCATGTATATGGATGTGAGCTCAGGTATGCCGTTGGCTCCAAGCCTGCCGGTCATCTCAAGTATATATACCTTGCCGTCGCATAGCATAAGATCGGCGTTCACGGCACAGTTGTCGAGACCAAGCGCATAGATACCGTTCGTCATCTGCGTGATCGTATCTTCGATGATCTCAGCATCGCCCTCAAACGGGAGGTAATGACCTGCCGGGATCTCATCATTTTTGCCATATCTTACATCCCCCATAGGAAGGTTGAACAGCACCTTTCCGTCAACTATAAAGGATGTTGCGCTGAATTCATAGCCATCGAGGTATTCTTCGATGATGCAGTAGTCCAGATTGGTTTCAGACATCGTTGCGCTGACGGCATCTTCAAGAGACATTCCGTCCATCACGATGTTTATCCCCTTGCTTCCGCAAAGATCAACAGCCTTGACTATGAGCGGCTTTCTGAGGTGAGCGCTCTTTTCCGCCGGATCCTCGCCTTTGTAAAGCTCAACGAATCTGGCTGTGCGCACTCCGGCCTTTTCAAAGGCCTTCTTCATGAGCATCTTGTTGGTTGAAGTCACGGCTGCTTCATGGCTTATACCGCAGAGCCCCATTTTATCACATACATAGCCAACCGCCGGGATAGTTATGTCAACGCATGCAGAGACCACAGCGTCAGCTCCATGTCTCTTTGCGGCTTCAAGCACAGCCTCGGCATCGGTTATGTCCGTATAATCGATCTCATCAGCCAGAGCAAAGCCCGGGTAATCTCCCTTTATACTGACTGCGACTGACTTATGCCCCATCGCTTTAGCGGCCTTGTAAAGACCCACCTGTCCTCTTCCGGCACCAAGTATCATTATAGTCTTCATGCTCATCTGCCTGTTTTACTCCCTTGTTGTTTCTTCTGTCTTTGAATTACATTTCATTTTAGCATAAAAAAGGGACAGATAAAAAATAATTCCGGCGGTTTCCCGCCGGAGATATTTATTAACTGCTTGAGATATACGATCAGCCTTCTATTTTCTCGATCCCGTTCGTGGTTTTTATCGCTGACCCGCCGCCTTCAAATTCCGCTGAGAAAACATCATCTGTCGTTTTCTTCCATCCTGTGAACTTGAAGTCTCCCTTTTCAGGAGTGTATTCAGCAAGGTTGACCTCGTCTTCGATCACTATGGTCTTCACTTCTTCGCCGTTGTTGAGCACCAGATGGATCTCAGAGCCCTCTTCCGCTAAAACGCTCGTTTCTTCTTCTGCTCCGGACTCCTTATACGTGACCTCAAACTGGAAATGATTCGGGCTCTCCACCACCATCGCGGTATGCTTATCAGGAGTAACCAGAATGTCACCAGGGAGCAGCTTCGCAGGCGAAGCAGTATAGTCGCTCGATGTGTAGCAATAGAACTGGCCTGTATTCTCCAGATCCCTGGCAACTATGCCTGAATACCACAGTTTAGGAACTTTTACACCTGCAGCATTAAGGCATACCGAGACAGCTGATGCGCATGTAGTCTCACAGTTGGTGCTTATCGCGGATATGTCCCAGTCAGCAGCCGCTGCTGCATCGTAGAAGGAGTATCTGTCAGGTGAGTCCTGGTCGTATCCTATATGATCGTTTGCCGCCGCTGCCTTCATGTTTTCGGCTAGAGCCTTGCCGATCAAAGGATCCTTAGCCCTGAAGACGTACTTCCAGTGGAGTGCCGATCCGGAGCTCTTTCCATATGACCAGCCGCTTAATGACACCTCTCCGCCGGACTGGTCCCCGGCCTTGCAGCCTCGCAACTTTCCTCCTTCGCCGTTGGTCGCCTGACCGATCGTAACTCCGCCCTCAGCCTGTACCGGTGTACTTGCAACAAAGAATGACATGGTAAATACCATCATCATCACCAGTACTGCGGCTGTTGCTCTGTATATTTTTGAAAACCTTCTGTTTTTCATGCTTTCTTTGACTTCCCCTCTCCAGAATACAAGTCAAAGAAATATTAATATATGTTAAGGATAAAGTCAATCA